>VXPE01000056.1 GCA_009839745.1 Candidatus Poribacteria bacterium | reverse complement strand
TGGCACTTCTGTGAAGTTGTGTTTTACAAACAGTTATTTAGCACAAGTCGTTAAATGTACGTCTGTCTTGGCTTCTCGGACTTTTTTCAAACTGGCGTTACAATAGCGTTCCTACGGAACTCAAGAGGTTCTAGGGTGAGACACAATGCCCCCCATAGGCATCACGGGTTAGACCGATTGCAAACGCTAAATTGACACCTATGGTGCGGTTGCAAACCGCACCTACCAGGCCTGGGTAAATGTCTGTTTATTTTTCTCGTCTATCATATATGCGTCTAAAGTGACCTATACGGTAATCAAAAAGTATTTGCATTCAACTGGCATCAGTTATTGAACGCGTTCAGCAATTTTTTCTCGGTTTTACTATGGAAACTGTGAAATTATCCTGCCAAGATCGAAGCGGTTTCCTGTAAATCCTGATTCAGACGACAAACGCTAACGAATAAAAAAATCAGCGAAATCCGTCGAATCCGCGAAAATCCGCGATTCAGACAACTGCTGAAATACTCACGCCCAATTTCCATCTTTCCCTTGACTCTTTTTCCCAAATATCCTATGATTGTAGGCGTTTGTTGTGGTCTACATCCTTAAATGTAAAGAATTAAATGTAAAAAATAAAAAGGAGAACTCTTCATGCAGGAACTCCATGAATTAATAGAACGACAGCGTTACACGCGTCTCATCACGCCCAAACGCATTGTGTTGGTGATTCTCGGTGTGATCGTGTTAGGGGGCTTAGCGACGAGTTTCTATACCGTTGAAGCAGACGAAATCGCGGTTGTGCTGATGTTCGGTAAATCCGTCCGACAAGCCGAGCCGGGACTCCATTTCAAGTTACCGCTCGGCATTGAGAGAGCCATTAGCGTCCCTGTCCGAAAGGTTTTCAAAGAGGAATTCGGGTTTCGGACGCTCAGAGCCGGCGTTCGGACGCAGTATGATAGCCGGGATTACGCCGATGAGTCATTGCTCCTGACGGGTGACCTGAGTATAGCGGATGTCGAATGGGTGGTTCAGTATAAAATCAAGGATCCGAAAATGTTCCTGTTCTCTGTCCGGAATCCGCAGCGGGCTTTGCGCGACCTTTCGGAATCTGTGATGAGTCGGGTCGTAGGCGATCGGACTGTCACGGAGGTGTTGACTGTCGGGCGTATTGAAATTGCGGCGGAAGTTGAAGAACATCTTCAGCAACTCCTGGATCTTTACCAAACCGGATTAGATGTGGCGACGGTGACCTTGCAAGATGTGAATCCGCCAGAGGCCGTGAAGTCCGCCTTTAACGCCGTTAACGAGGCGAAACAGGAGAAAGAACGCTTAATCAACGAGGCGTGGCGTGATTACAACCAATCCGTCCCGAAAGCTAACGGTGTGGCAGCGCAAAAAATTTCGGAGGCACAGGGTTACGCACTAAAACGGGTGAACGAGGCACAGGGGGATGCGGATCGGTTCAAGGCGATTCGTTCGGAGTATCAAAAGGCGAAAGAAGTTACCCGTCGCCGACTCTACCTCGAAGCGATGCGGGAAGTGTTACCACAGGTGAAAGAAATTTATGTCATTGACGGTAACGCCAACGCACCGATCCCACTTCTGCAACTCAAAGAATAAAGTTAGACGCGAAAACGAAGCCTGCAACAATACGCAGAAATACCGGATTTAGTCTGGGAATAGACTAAATCCATTCCTTGTATTACATTGCAAAAACACGCAGGCGACTCGAACACGAAAAGCGTCAACTCACAGACCCCGTTACTTATCCGCAAGGTAAAGTTAAAAAGGAAAATTAAAAACATGAAATCGAAAATAGTGCTTATACCCTTAATTGTCGTTGTCGTGCTGGTAGTGCTGATTGCGTCGGGTGTGTTCTATACTGTTTATGAAGGTGAACAGGTCGTCATTACCGAGTTCGGTCGTCCGGTTGGGCAACCGATCGTCACAGCTGGGTTAAAAATAAAAACCCCGTTTATTCAACAGGTCCACCGCTTTGAAAAGCGCGTCCTTGAGTGGGACGGCTCTCCTAACCAGATTCCGACAAAGGACAAGCGATTCATCTGGTTGGATACCACGGCGCGCTGGCGTATTAAAGACGCGCTCAAATTCTATCAGGCACTCGGAACCGAAGTATTTGCGCAGTCCCGTTTGGATGACATTATTGATTCCGCAGCGCGAGATTTAGTAACAGCGCAACTCTTGATTGAGGTCGTGCGGGATTCAAATCGTGTCTTAAGTCTGGATCTGGAGGTCCTTGAAGGAGAAGAAGGACAAACGGGTGAACCTTTGGAAGAGATTCAGATTGGTAGGGACCGGATTACGCGCATGATCCTTGAGAAGGTGCAGGAAACCGTTCCACAGTTCGGTATTGAACTCGTCGATGTTCAGATAAAACGAATTAACTATGTAGATGAGGTTCGCAAGAAAGTCTTTGACCAAATGATTTCGGAGCGTCAACGCATCTCTGAGAAATACAAATCCGAGGGTGAAGGCGAAGCCGCTGACATCATGGGACAGAAGCAGAAAGAGTTGGAGCGGATCCAATCTGAGGCATATAAAGAAGCCGAGCAGATTAAGGGCGATGCGGATGCGCAAGCCATTCAGATTTATGCCGAAGCACACGGTCAAGACCCAGAATTTTTCGCTTTTATCCAGACATTAGAGACGTATCGTCAGACGACCAACGAGAGCACCAAACTCATCTTGACGACGGATAGCGACCTCTATCGGTATCTCAAAAGCAGTGAATCAATCAGGCGTTGAGCCTCGTGAATCGTCGACTCTCTCCTCTCAGTTTGAAAGCGGTTTGCATCGGACTCCTGCTGATTCCAGCGAATGCGATGTGGCAGATGATGGGGCTCCGGTGGGACATCGCGCACATGTCGATGATCTCGCTGCTCTACAACACGATCACGCTACTGTTCGTGCTGACGATCGTGAACCGCTTCGCGAAAAAGGTCTCGCCGCACCTCTCACTTTCCACTGCTGAACTCCTGACGATCTATGTAATGTTGTGCCTCTCGACCGCTATCGGGGGGCACATGTGCGTGCAGATCCTCCTCCCGATTATTAGCTACGCCTTCGCTTATGCCACGCCGGAGAACGATTGGCAATCCCTGTTTTGGCACTATATCCCGTCATGGACCTCGGTCACCGATAAGCGTGGACTCGCCAATTTTTTCGATGGTGGTTCCACGTTCTATCCGCACTTCCCGGCGTGGAGCTCGCCGTTGTTATGGTGGGGACTCTTCCTCGCGGCACTCTTTTCGGTGATGCTCAGTATCAACTTCATCTTCCGAAGACAGTGGACAGAGAATGAGAAGTTGAGTTATCCGCTAATCCAATTGCCGTTGGCGATGGCGAATCCGAGGAGCGGGTTCTTCCGTAGCAAGGCGATGTGGATCGGGTTCGCGGTTGCGGCTGCTATCGATCTCCTCAACGGGGTTAATTACCTGTTTCCACAAGTGCCGCGACTCAGCGGTATCCGTGCGTATGACATCGCAGATTTCTTTACCGTCCGTCCATGGAACGCCATTACGTGGTTCCCGATCGGTATTTATCCGTTCGCCGTTGGATTGGCGTTCTTTATGCCGTTAGAGTTATCCTTTTCCTGTTGGTTCTTTTATCTGTATTGGCAGGCGTTCCGTGTGTTAGGCAGTGCGGTCGGTCTGTCGGCACCCTTCCCGTATGCGGAGGAGCAGTCTTTCGGGGCATATATCGGTATCGGTCTGGTGGCGGTCTGGAGTGCACGCCGATACTTATCGCAAGTGCTGCGTCGGTTGTTTGGCACGCCCGCAACGTTCAAGGATCAGGACGAACCCATCTCTTACCGTGCCGCGGTGATATGGATGGTGTTGAGCATGGTGTTCCTTGTTGTTTTCTGCTATAAACTTGGGATGTCGTTGTGGGTCATCGCGACCTTCTTTGGATTGTTCTTCGGGTTAGCGACGGGGATTACACGGATGCGTGCCGAACTCGGATCCCCCGTTCACGACCAACACTATGCCGGTCCCGATAGGATGATGTATTCAGTTTTCGGCGCGAAACGTCTCGGTGCGAGTAACTTGACAGGGTTGGCGTATCTCTACTTTTTCAATCGTGCGTATGATTGCCTGTTGATGCCCCACCATCTTGAGGGATTGAAGATAGCCGAGCGTGCCGACATCGAAAACAAGACCTTCGCGAGGGCGGTCATCGTCGCTATCGGTGTCAGCATCATCGCTACGATCTGGGCATATCTGCATGTCTCGTATCAGGACGGGGTCTATACGGCGTGGGCGGGCAGAGAGACCTTCAGTCGACTCGGTAGAAGACTCGTCCAACCTGCGGGTCCCGATACCGCAGTGCTGAGTGCGATCAGTGTCGGAACGGTGATGGCGGTTCTCTTGGCGTTTCTACGGGGACGGTGGATGTGGATGCCGTTCCATCCGGCGGGTTACGCCGTCACCAGCACCTTTACGATGAATTTCTTCTGGTTTTCGCTCCTTGTCAGTTTCATCTTGAAGTGGATTATTACGAAACACGGTGGCATCGGTGGTTTTCGGAGGGCGGCACCCTTTTTCCTCGGTCTCGTGTTGGGAGAGTTCGTCGTGACGACCTTCTGGGGCACAGTAGCGATTCTGTTCCGAGTGGAGACCTACATTACCATTAATCTGTAAAGACAGACGCTCTTAATCTAACGTGGATTCGATTTATCCAGTGCGGTTAGAAACCGCACCTACCGGACCTGGGAAAATATAGTAACGGTAGGGGAGGTTAAGAAACCTCGCCAGCGAAGGGTGTGGAGCCGCTATCCATGAGCGATTTAATCTATTTCCCATTCGTTCAAACCGAGTGGCACAGGATCCGGGCGTTCCGTCGTGCTTTCGATGACGACGTGTTCGCCGGTTTCCGAGGATTTGTCGAAGGCACACATCACTTCAAGCACGTGATATGCCAACGCACCGTTTGCACGATGCGGACGTCCCGATTCGATTGCAGATACCATATCAATGACCCCAATCATCCGGGCGTTGTTTGGGAACGGGATGTCCTCTTCTTCCCACTCCCCGCCTGCGGGACACACATTTACGGGACCCCTGAATCCGTTGGGATCAGGCACCGTCATTGATCCTGTTTCACCGTAGATTTCGATGCACGGGAGACTGTGCCGCCACATGTCGAAACTCATAATCATTGTGATAATCGCGCCGTTCTGGAATTCGAGGGTGCCCGTGAGGTGGGTCGTAATTTTAACAGGGATACGCAAACCACGCACGGCTTCACTCGTTGCGACGCGTTCTTCAAAGGTTTTTGTGGTAATCGCGGCGACGCGCTTGACGGGACCCAGGATATTCACGAGTGCCGTCACGTAGTAAGGACCCATATCCAACATTGGACCGCCGCCGAGATCGTAGTAGAAAGCGGGGTTTGGATGCCAACTTTCGTGTCCGTGTCCGCACATGAACGCTGTCCCGGCGATGGGTCTCCCGATTTTTCCTGCATCCAGTGTCCATCGTGAGGTTTGGATACCCGCGCCGAGGAAGGTATCGGGTGCCGAGCCAACGCGGCGTCCTTTTTGTGCGGCGGTGTCAATCAGTTGCTTCCCGCTCTCGGTGTCCACACCGAGGGGTTTTTCGCTATAGACGTGTTTACCTGCCTCCAAGACTTGCAAACCGACATCTACGTGTGCCCGCGGAATCGTGAGATTCACGACGAGTTCAACTTCGTCATCAGCGAGCAATTCATCGACGGTGCATGCGTGGGAGTTATATTTTTCGGCTTGCGCCTGTGCCGCTTCTATTCGGAGGTCAGCACAGGCTTTGATTTCTAAAATGTCCGTTTTTCGCGCCCCTTCAAAGTAGGCACTACTAATGGTTCCACAACCAATAATTCCAATTTTCATATTTTTGATTATACCTTGATTGGGGTCGGATCGCACTGCGTCCGCTAATCAGCCGCTTCATCCTTTTCGTCGGATGTGATATGGAGTTGGTGCCCCATTATTGCAAGTCATGCTGCGGTGTGATTTTCACACCGTCCGTAATATATTTCGCTTCAGTGAGAAGGTAAAGTCTCTACTTCATTTAACATCTTAACACAAGTTCTATATTTTCGCAAGTTGCCTGACAATGGCATCGACATATTTGTTTTCTTGTGAATATTTCTAAAAATCTAAAAAAACAATTGACAGGCTATAGATGTGTTGCTATGATAATTAACAATTGAGGCGAGAATTTGTTGTCGGTGCAACGAAGCATCGGCTCACCGAGATCCAACACCTTAACAGCACCTTGGAATGGAGAAAAGAGTATGGGAAACCGGATTGAAATCGGTAATCTCAGGATAGATGAAGATTTGTACGCATTGGTGAGAGATGAGATCGCACCCGGCACGGGAGTAGAGGCGGATGCCTTCTGGAAAGCGTTCGGTGACATCGTTGCGGCGTTCGCACCAGAAAACAAGACGCTCTTGGAGAAACGGGATACGCTCCAAGGGCAGATTGACGCGTGGCATCTGGCGCGTAAAGATGAACCCTTGGACAGTGAGGCGTATTCGGCGTTCCTGACCGACATCGGCTATCTGCTTCCCGAAGGACGGGATTTTACTGTAATTACCGAAGACGTTGACATAGAGATTTCGCTCATCTCAGGTCCGCAATTGGTTGTGCCGACCGATAACGCCCGCTATGCCCTAAACGCCGCGAACGCACGTTGGGGAAGTCTCTACGATGCCCTTTACGGCACTGATGTCATTGATGAATCGGACGGTGCGACACGGGGGACGACCTATAACCCGATCCGAGGGGCGAAAGTCATTGCGTATGCCGAAACGTTTTTAGATGAAATGACCGGACTTGAAACTGGGAGTTTCTCTGACGTTACGGAATTTTCCTTAAAAACCGTTCATAACGAGCAACAGTTACGGGCAACCCTCAGTGATGGCAGCGAGGTCGGCTTAGCCGATCCGACCAAGTTTGTAGGGTTTACGCAAACCGATGGCGAACTGCGTGTTATTCTCCTGCGAAACCACGGGTTGCACATCGAAATACAGATAGACCGAGAGCATCCCGTTGGAAAGGCGCATCCTGCGGGGGTTGTTGATGTTATCCTGGAGTCGGCAATTACGACGATTCAGGATTGTGAGGATTCCGTCGCGGCAGTGGATGCAGCAGACAAGGTGCGCGTCTATCGGAATTGGAACGGCATCATGAAGGGGGCGCTGGAGACGACATTCGAGAAAAACGGCGAAATGCTGACCCGTCGCCTCGCACCCGATAAGACGTTTACCGCACCCGACGGAGGCACATTGACGGTCCCAGGCAGAAGTCTTCTCCTGATTCGGAACGTTGGACTCCACATGTACACGGATGCCGTCACGACGGCAGCGGGTGAAGAAGTCCCGGAAGGCATTCTGGATGCCATGGTAACGAGTTTCGCCGCGATACATGACCTGCAGGGCAACGGTCCCGTCACCAATAGTAAAACCCGGAGTATCTACATCGTCAAACCGAAGTTCCACGGACCGGAAGAGGTGGATATGACGATTCGGATGTTTGAGTGGATTGAATCGGCACTTGGACTCCCGACGAATACCATTAAGATTGGGATTATGGATGAGGAACGCCGGACGACCGTCAATCTCAAGGAAGCGATCCGAATCGCACAGGAACGCCTCGTCTTTATTAACACCGGATTTTTGGATAGGACTGGCGATGAAATCCATACGAGCATGGAAGCGGGACCCGTGATTCCGAAGATGGAGATCCGCGACGAGCCGTGGATGCTTGCCTATGAGGATTGGAACGTCGATATCGGGATTGAAACCGCTTTACTCGGCACTGCACAGATTGGGAAGGGGATGTGGACGAAACCTGACCAGATGGCAGAAATGGTCGAAACGAAGATGAATCACC
The DNA here is from genome assembly GCA_009839745.1 of Candidatus Poribacteria bacterium. Lineage (NCBI taxonomy): Bacteria > Candidatus Poribacteria > Candidatus Poribacteria bacterium. The sequence goes on along the minus strand of VXPE01000056.1, from coordinate 60,388 downwards.
CCTTGGCGGGTGCGACAACGGCATGGGTGCCGTCACCGACAGCCGCAACGCTGCATGCGATGCACTATCACCGAGTTGACGTTGGAAACTGGATAAAAGAATTGTCCGCAAGACAGCGCGCCAGTTTGACGGATCTGCTGACACCGCCATTGTTGAAGGATCGAGAGTTGCAGCCCGATGAAATTCAGCGTGAGTTGGATAACAACGCACAAGGCATTTTGGGATACGTCGTCCGATGGGTGGATCAAGGTATCGGCTGCTCGAAGATACCGGATATTAACAACGTCGGCTTGATGGAAGATAGGGCAACGCTGCGAATTTCGAGTCAACACATTGCGAATTGGCTGCATCACGGAATCGTTACGAAGGCACAGGTAACCGAAACGTTTCAACGGATGGCGAAGATTGTTGATGAGCAGAACGCTGGGGACCCGAATTATCGAGACATGTCGCCGAATTACGATCGGAGCATCGCGTTCCAAGCGGCTTTGGACTTGGTGTTCAAGGGGTGTGAACTCCCGAACGGGTATACCGAATTCGTGCTGCATCCGCGGCGGCGAGAAGTCAAGGCGGGCGGTTAATAGGCGTAAGCTCAGAGAATGGAAAAATAAAAAAAGGGAGGGGTGAACAAAGCACTCTTCCCTTTTCTTTTTGGAATAGGACTTACGCAAGATCGGAGAATTCCGTTTATTCCGAATGCAGTCAGTGCGGTTCCAAAACCGCACCTGCCGGGACTGTTGTATCTATGCGTCAAGTCGGTAAAATCTAATGGCATTATCTCTGAAAAGGTTTCGCACCTCCTCAGATGAATATCCAGATACAGCCTCTCTCAATGTCTGTACCCATCGTGGATACGCCGAGGCTTGCGTAGAGACGGGCCAATCGCTACCGTATATAACGCGGTCAAAACCGAAGCAGGTGATAACGTGTTCGATATACGGTTGTAGATCCGCAGGTGTCCATGCCTCGAAGTCAGCCTCTGTTACCAAGCCCGATATTTTGCAATGGACGTTTGGGAACGTCGCAAGCGTTTGAATCTCCTGTTTCCATGGATCAAACAGTTGGTTCTTGATGTCGGGTTTGCCGATGTGATCTAAGATGAATTGAACATGCGGACACTGTTCCACAAGCCGAATCGCATTGGCGAGTTGCGGGTGAAAGATACAGATATCGAAGTTGAGCCCGTAGCGAGAAAGTGTTTTAACACCACTTACAAAGTTGGGTTGAATGCAAAAATCCACGCTTTCGGATTGGATGAGACGGCGGATACCTTTGACGAGTGGGTTCTCTGCCAGTTTTTCAACGAAGGGTGCCACCTGTGCTCCCTCTTCGAGGGGTGCCCATGCAACAATACCCTGAATCCGAGGCTCTACTGTTGTTGCGAGGTCGGTAACCCAGGTAGTCTCTTTCAAGCCATCATCGGGATGCGTATCGCACTGAACAAAGACGATGGATTCAATATCCAATTCGCCGGACGCAGCGTTGTAGTCTTTTAAGAGATAAGGTCTATTGAGGGCGGGGACTTCCGTAAGCCATGGGTATCTCAACCGTTCCGGGTGCCAGAGGTGAACATGCGTATCAACGATGGGGAATTTCTCCATTGCGGTGCTCCTTTATTACCTTGCGTTTAGGGTATTTTAAGGCTGCTATGCAAGATTGTCAAGTTGAAAAATTGACATCCACAACGAGAACGTGTATAATTGTAGCATAGTAGATACTCCGAATGGGAGAACGAAAGATATGGCAAAGAAATCTCGAATTGTTATGGTGGCAGGAAGTGGAAGTCGTGGCAGTGGCGCGCATGAGCATCCTGCTGGGTGTGACTTTCTCGCCGATCAGTTAAACAAAAATGTGAACGGCGTAGTGGCAGTGGTCTCTCAGGGGTGGCCCGAAGATCCAGCGATTTTCACCGATACAGATGCCATTATTGTTTATTCAGGCGGTGGTGAAAACCATCTTAGCATCCCGCATCTTGATCAGATCGGTGAATTGATGGCACAGGGCATAGGACTCGCGATGTTACACTTTGCAGTCGAGGTGCCAAAGGGCAAGCCGGGTAATTGCTTCTTAGACTGGATCGGGGGTTACTTTGAACCAGGCCTTTCGGTGAATCCGTATTGGATTGCAACGTTTACTGAATTTCCTGAACATCCGATAACACGTGGGATGGAGCCGTTTTCATTGAAAGACGAGTGGTATTATCACATGCGGTTTCGTGAAAATATGCGGGGCGTGACACCTGTGTTGAGTGCGATTGCGCCTGCATCAACGCTCAAAAGACCCGATGGGCCATACAGCGGCAATCCACATGTCCGTGCCTCGGTAGCCAACGGTGAGCCTCAGCACTTGGGATGGTGCTTCGAACGTCCAGATCGCGGGCGTGGGTTCGGATGTACCGGTGGGCATTACCATCAGAATTGGGGGAATGATCAATTCCGTAAGTTAATTCTCAACGGGATTCTCTGGACAGCAAAGATGGAAGTCCCTGAGGGAGGTGTCTCCACACCGACCCCGACTGAAGCGGAATTGGAGGCATATCTGTCATATTTGTAGTTTTATAAGGAGACGGAACATGGATCAAGAGATACAAGATTATCTGTTCGACCTACAAGGCTATCTAATTTTAGAGAACGCAATCTCGAAACCTGATCTGGATGAAATGAACGCGTGGATCGATGACCATTGGACTTACGTTGAAAATCCGTGGGAGGACGAAACCGAAGACAGACGGATTCCGCGTTGGATCGGGAACATCGAAACGCATACCTACAACATCGAGAACGGTGTGAATTTCCAGAATATTATTGAGGGTGGGGACGTTTTTCAGAAGTTGATCGACCATCCTTCATGGATAGGGTTGATGCGGAGATACGTCCACGAGGTCAACGGGCTTTCTATCCACGAGAATTTCCTCAACGTCCGCGGTCCCGGCGGTTTCATTCATATCCACTGTGGTGGACATGTGCCGCTGAGTTACCTGACGTTCCGACAGGAGAACACCGGCGAATGGATGGTCGGACAGATTAACGTCCTGATGGCGCTCAACGATATTGGACCGGGGGATGGCGCACCCGTATTGGTGCCTGGGAGCCATAAATGCACAGAGATTCACCCGCGCTTGAAGGTCGATGGGAAAGGGCTGGTCTATGACGGCGTGAGCGGTAAACCCGCAGGGACAGCCTTTGGCACGAAGGAGATTTATCTCAAGGCAGGTGATGTCGTCATGTTCACGGATGCGATTACACACGGATCGGCAGAGCGGACGAGTGAGGGATATCGCCGATCGATCGTCTATCGCTATTCTCCGAGATATGTCCGTGAGCGTTTTGACTATCCACATTCCAAAGAGTTGTTGGCACGTTTGACACCCGATCAACGCAAAATTATCCAACCGACATCAGTCCGTCGCCCGCCACAGGTGGTATAAGTGTGGGAAAACCGAGAAAGACCCTCTGGGGTGGACGTTTCAGCACGAGCCTCACCACAGAGACGATAGCCTTCACGCACTCTATTGAAGCCGACACCCGACTCATCGGATACGATATCTGGGGAAGCCAAGCGCATGCGATCATGCTCGCTCGCCAGGGGATTATCTCCGATGCCGACCTGCGCGAGATTTTACGCTGGCTCCAGAAAGCAGAAACGGATTTTCAGAACGGCAATTTCACGCTCGATCCGAATAAAGAGGACGTGCACATGAACGTCGAGTCGTATCTGATTGAGAACGCCGGGCGCGAGTTCGGCGGTAAACTCCACACCGCTCGTTCACGCAACGATCAGGTACTCGTGGACGCGCATCTCTACATTCGGGATGAAATTCTCAACGTCCAACGCGGTCTCTCCGAACTCTGCGACGCCTTCCTCCAGATTGCGAAAGCACACGCCGACACCGTCATGCCCGGCTATACGCATACCCAACACGCACAGCCGATCAGTCTCGGTTTCTGGGCGACGGCTTACGTAAGTATGTTCCTACGGGACCAGAAACGACTACAATCTGCTTATGCCCTTGCCAATATAAATCCCCTCGGCGCGTGTGCCTTGGCGGGGACAACCTTCCCGATTGATCGACACCTGACGACGGAACTGCTCGGTTTCGACGCACCACACGAACACGCACTTGATGTCATCAGCAGCCGAGATTTTATCGCAGAGGTGCTTTTCGCGCTGTCGCTTGTGATGGCGAACCTCTCACGGATTAGCGAAGAAATTATCTATTGGACGACTTATGAGTTTGGGATGGCGGTGCTTGATGATGCCTATAGTTTCGGGAGTTCCATCATGCCGCAGAAAAAGAATCCCGATATTGCCGAACTCACGCGCGGGCGCACAGGGCGCGTCTACGGCGCGTTGCTGGATCTGTTGACGAATCTCAAGGGGTTACCGATGGGCTATAACCGCGATTTTCAGGAGGATAAACCCCCGCTTTGGGAGGCGTTTGATGTTGTGAAGGCGTGCCTCGGTCTGCTACCGGAACTCCTCAGAACCACGGATTTCAGAACCGAACGGATGGCGGAATTGGCGAATGCAAACTTCGCAACGGCGACGGAATTGGCAAACTATCTCGTTAAAGAACATCGGATTAGTTTTCGGGAGTGCCATGAGATTGTCGGCTGGCTCGTCGGGGAACTCGTGCAGCTGGAAAAAACGTTCTCAGATTGGGAACTCACGCAAAAACTTTTGAAACAGAGAGAGATTGACATACCGATTTCGCAGCTCAAGCAGATACTGGATGCGGAATTGGCGATTCAGAATAACCAGAGCCTCGGTGGCACATCGCCTGCAGAGGTGCATCGGATGGTAAACAAGTTTACAGAACAACTGAATGATATTGAATCGCATATCCATACCTGTCAGACGCAAATTGAGGACGCGCACCGAGAGACGCTGCGAATCGTTGATGAAGTTTGCGGTGCCGGTTGAGATAATATTATAAGAGAAGGAATACAAGGAATTAATGCGTAACACAGCGCGTCACCCTTACATAGGAGATTAAAAAATTGAAAAACAGATTGATCGTCGCATTGGATACGGACGATGATGGGAGGATTGGCTGGTTATCCAGCAGGCTTAGAGATACAGTCGGTTGGTTTAAGATGGGCTTTCAGGCGTTGAGTGCTCTCGGAATGGAAGCTTTTCAACGGTTTGAACAAAACGGGCATAACGTCTTTGTTGACCTAAAGTTCCACGACATTCCGAACACAGTGGCACGTGATGTCGGTATGATGACAAAGCACGGTGCGCAGATGATTAACATGCACGCCTCCGGTGGGTTTGAAATGATGCAGGCAGCACGGAAAAGCGCGGAGGATGCAACTGCTGAGAACGGGATCCCAATGCCAATTCTGCTCGGTGTAACGGTTCTGACGAGTATTGACGAAACAGGCTTTCAGCGAAGTTTCGGCTCAGAACGGGGACTGACGAAACAGGTCGTCTATCTCGCACAGTTAGCGCAGGAAGCAGGATTGCGTGGTGTCGTGGCGTCACCGTTAGAAATCGAGTCGATACGGAAAGCGTGTGGCGACGATTTTGTAATCGTCACGCCGGGTATCCGTCCGAAGTGGTCGAAGAGTGGTGATCAGCGGCGCATTACCACACCAGCGGCGGCGATTCAACGCGGCGCGGATTATATTGTCGTCGGACGACCTATTATTGAGGCGGAGAATCCGGTGGAAGCCACCGAAATGATCCTTGAGGAGATGAAAGGGGCATAAGACTATGAACATTGTGTGTATCTGTTTGGACACGTTTCGTGCGGACATTATCGGTGAAGGTAAGAAATATAGCCACGTGCAAACCCCGAACCTCGATGCCTTAGCATCGGAGAGCGTCCGTTTCACACGGGCGTTTGGTGAAGGACAACCCACACTCCAGATCCGTCGCGGCAACTTTACAGGGATGCGGAGTTTTCCGTGGCGGTATAACTTCGACCGGCGTGGACATTGGCACCATGCCCCGGGGTGGCATAAGATTCCACCCGAACAGGATACGATCGCTGAAGTCTTACTTGAACGCGGTTATCTCACAGCGTTGATTGCGGATACGTATCACATGTTCAAACCGACAATGAATTTCTCGCGTGGGTTCGCGCATTTCGACTTCATTCGCGGGCAGGAATCGGATAACTGGCACAGCGGCGATCCGAAGTTGATTGAGGCGCAACTCCGAAAACACGTCCGTGAACCCCTCAATTGGCAACGGCACGCTGGGCTCGTCAACTACCTCTTGTCGCAACGGCATCGGCAATCCGAAGATGACTATAGTTGTGCGCGCGTCTTCGGGGCCGCAGCTGACTGGCTTCAGGACAATCATACCGTCGGTCCGTTCTTCTTATGGGTGGATAGTTTCGACCCGCATGAACCCTGGGATCCACCGAAGTCCTATGCAGACCTCTATTTTTCCGACTATTCGGGCAAGGATTTCATCACACCCGGCAGTGCGAACGAAGGCGATGGGCCTACGGAAGCTGAACGCCGCCGAATTGAGGCACTTTACCTCGGCGAAGTGACGTTTGTTGATAAATGGATCGGCGTGCTGCTTGACAAGATAGAGCAGTTGGGTATCCGAGACGAGACGCTGATTGTGCTCATGTCTGACCACGGCACGCAACTCCGAGATCACGGGAGTTTCGGAAAGGGACCGAACAAGTTACACCCCTTCAATACGCAGTTAAATTTGATGATTCGGCATCCAGAGGGACCGCATGACAAGGAAGTTTTCGCGTTCGTGCAGAACCACGATCTGATGCCGACGCTTTTAAATCTGCTTGACATTCCGTGCGGTTGGACGGATGGTGAGGATATGTGGCAACTCGTTACGCAGGAAAAGGCGTTCCTCCGTGAACGGATTATCACCGGTTGGGCAGGATTCATCACCGGCAATGCGCGCGGACGCGTCAGCGTGCGCGATAACCACTGGAACTTTTGCACTTCAGTCGGTTATACCGATGAGAACGGCGATGAACTCTTTGATGTGCGGAATGATCCGGAGGAGAAGGTCAACGTCGCGAGTGACCATCCAGCGATTGTTGCCGAACGGAGACGGGATGTCGAGGCGTTGATCGGACAACCCTTACCCGGACATTTCATTGAGGTTTGCGATCCCGGGCAGGCACCGATGACCCAATGGCTTGAGAAGAAATTGGCGAAGATGTAAGAAAACAAAACGCCTTTGTTTGCCTTATCGTAGATGGCTATCGGCTGCCGATAGTTGATAGCCACTCGTGGAAAAAAGACTTGATTTCAATTTTCTTTTTCAGTAAAATGTGTTGAAAAGGTCATCAAAAATCTATTATTTTCTTTTTGACGTAATTTGCAAGTCGAAACCTATCATAGAAAATTTGAAGGGAAATATTATGGGAAGAAGAAGACGCTCCAGAGCGCAATATTTAAAGGGTGAATTGATTGAACGTGAAGACTTTTCTGAAGATTTAGCCGCGTTCAAATTCCGTGTTGATAAACAGGTGCCGTTCATACCCGGGCAATACGCTACGATCGGTTTTCAAGTTGACGAAAAGATCGTCCAACGTCCGTATTCGATCGTTTCCTCACCGCACGAGCCGTTTATGGAGGTCTTCGTGGAATTGGTGCCGGAGGGTGCGACGACTCCCCTGTTTTGGGAACTGAAATTGGGGGACAGCGTGTTTATTCGGGACCGTCTCGTTGGCAGGTTCGTCTTGGACACGGAAAGTGGTATGACACGCCACGTGATGGCGGGAACTGTCACGGGTGCTGCCCCATATATTAGTATCGCGCGGACGCAAAAGATTGAGCAGGAACAGGGCAAAGCGAGTCCACATCAGATTTTAGCGATCGTCGGTGCGAGCCTTTCATGGGAACTTGGATATTACGCGGATGAACTCAACGAACTCGCCGCACAAGAAGAGTGGTTCACGTTTGTCCAGACGGTGAGTCGTCCGTGGGAGGACCCGGAATGGCAAGGTGAGAGCGGACGTGCCGAAGATGTGATTCGGAAATACGGGGATCAACTCGGTTACGATCACACAAATGCGGTCGTTTATGCGTGTGGACACCCACAGATGATCGAGAATGCGAAAGCGATCTGGGCGCGTGCGCGTTTCCCTGAAGAACGGATTAAAGAGGAAAAATTCTTCGTGATTAAAGAGGAGTAGGTAGGAATCTACACAAATCTGCGTCTAATAGCGACAGCAGATCAAATAGAAACCCACGAAAAATGTGGCAATGGAAACCGTAGCTGTCATGAGTATATCACTTTGGGGACATCATGAAGAACGTTGAACTTAAACAACAGGCGATTGCTTATATCGAGCGACTTTCGGCTGAAAAGCTTGAAGTTGTTCTTGACTACCTCCTTGCTCTTGAGGATTCTGATCTTTGGGCGACTCCAGCGGAGTCGGAAGCCCTAAAAAGTGCTGATGAGGTGGAGCCACTCCTGGCATTGGCAGGGACGTTGGAATGTGACGAAGAAAACATCAGTGATCGCCACGATGAGTTGATCGGGGACGGGTTACTGGCAGAATTATCGGGGCGTGGGCATGAATGAGGTCTTCGCGGATACCTCCGGATGGGCCTCTTTCTTTCGGGAGCAGGAACGCCATCATGTGAGGGCTGTTACCTTAATGACGCGGTGGGCAGCAGAAAATCGGCACATTGTCACGACAAACTATGTGCTGGGTGAGCTCATCGCCCTCTGCGTGCGTTTGCGAGTGCCGCGTTCGAGAAGTATTTCTTATATCCAGAGCATCCGCGCCGAGACGTGGATCGAAATCGTACATATCGACGAGCGACTTGACGCACGAGCGTGGGAGTTACTGGAAAACAGATTGGATAAGACGTGGAGCTTGGTTGACTGTGCAAGTTTTGTTGTCATGGAACAGCGAGGCTTGACAGATGCGCTAACGACGGATCATCATTTTGAACAAGCTGGCTTTGTCCGGTTTCTTTCGTGATTTGAGGGTTTTAATTAAACAGCGGTATTGTGCGGATATAACAAAATTCGTGCGATACCGTTGTTTCGCGTGGTGAGGTGCTATTTTTTATATAGGACGCGGTGAGTAATGCCGTTATTTGTGTCCCTGCTTCAGTAGGTCTGCGAGTTCCTGAGCAGGCTGATAATTGGGATCAAGTTTTAAGGTCGCTGTAACGGCGTCTGTCGCCGCTTCCAAATTGCCTGATTCTCGGTAGGCACGTGCGAGGTTATAATGTGCCCGTTTAAGGTGGGGAGCAATGGCTATGACCTGTTCAAGGTGCGGGATTGCTTTGTCGTAGGATCCCTGTTCCACGTAAGCATAGCCGAGGTAGTAATGGGCATCGACAAGATCGGCATCTAAGGCGATCGCGTTTTGTAACGCCTCGATTGCCTCCTGATACGCGTGTAGTCTAATGTAAGTCGCACCGAGATGTGCATAGATATGCTTATTATCGATAGCAGCGACCTGTGAGTTGCGCGCTAAATCGGCATTAAGGGTTAGGGCTTTCTGGAACGTTGAAACGGCTTCTGTATAGCGTTCGGCATTGAGATACGCTTTGCCGCTGTCATAGTATGCTTGTGTTATCGTTTCACGGAGTAGTATCGCGGGTTGGTAGGCGGCATCCAGTTTTAGTGTCGTGATGACCAAAGTGCTGGCTTTCTCTAATTCGTCCTGTTCAAGATACGCTCGACAGAGCGCGCAGTGAGCACCAATGAAATCCGCATCCAACTTTATGGCTGCCTCAAACTCAGTGACGGCTCTGTTATATTGTTTCGTTTCCAAATAAGCAATGCCGCGATTATAGTGTGCTTCTTTTACGGTATTCATTTTATGTCTTTGGAAGGAGAAGGTTACGCTTGAGATAATTTTTATACGCTTATTCTAACAGATCAGGCTTTAATGTTGCAAACAAAAATCTTGAGCGCAGTTCAATTCTGCGGTATAATGGCGTTGTGGTTCTACGGGTAAACGACACGCACCTCGACTGGGGCTATCTATGCTGCAACACTCGCCTGCCCTCTCTACGTCTTCTCGTCAGAAGATCCGGTGGCGGATTATTTGGCTTGGACTCGCGCTGATTCCCTTCAATAACTATTGGGTCTTCGCATCGCTGCGTTGGGATCAAGGGTTCCCAACGACGATGTCCCTCTTTTTCAATACCATCTTCGTACTCGCCCTCCTGATTGCCATCAATACCATCCTGCGTCGATTCGCGCCGCGCGCTGCACTCACTCAAGGTGAACTGCTGACGCTCTATGCAATGCTATCCGTAGCCTCGGCTATCTGTGGACATGACCTGTTTGAGGTAATCATTACCAATATTGCCACAGTCGGCTGGTTGGCGACGGAGGAGAATGAGTGGAGCACGCTCTTCCACCGTTATCTCCCAGATTGGCTCGCATTGACGGACAAGAATCGGTTGACTGTCTATTTTACCGGAGAATCCAGCCTCTATCTGCGTCCACACCTTGAGATGTGGTGGAAACCTACGCTGGCGTGGAGTGGTTTTATCATCGTCCTGTTGTTCACGACGTTTTGTATTAACGTGATGCTACGCAGACAGTGGATTGAAATAGAACGGCTCAGCTACCCGATCATTGAGTTGCCGTATCAGATGACAACGGCACGTTTTTTCCGCTCAAAACCGTTGTGGATTGGCATCATCCTCGCAGGTGGGATAGATGTCGTTAACGGGCTGCATTTCCTGTTTCCAAACTTTCCGGGACTCGGCGGCGAGTTCTACGATCTGCGTCCGCTGTTTACGACGAAACCGTGGAATGCGATCGGTTGGACACCAGTTGTTTTCTTTCCCTTTGTTATCGGGATGGCGTATTTTATTCCGCTTGACCTTTCGTTTACCTTCTGGTTTTTCTATATCTTCTGGAAGTTTGAGATGATCTTTGGCAGTATCGCTGGCTTGCAGCGGATTCCGGGGTTCCCGTTCATCTTCGACCAATCGTTTGGGGTTTGCGTCGGGGTCCTGTGTATGGCAGTATGGAGTGCGCGGGCCCATTTACAGAATGTCCTGAGGCAGGCGTGGCACGGCAGCAGAAGAACGGAATCCAACGAGCCGATGTCCTATCGCGTTGCGGTGTTAGGGTTAATCTGTGGCTTTCTGCTCCTCGCCGGTTTTTGGTGGGTGGCGGGGATGTCGTTCTGGGTAGCGATCCTCGTTTTTGCTATCCATCTGACGACGGTGACGGTGATTACGCGGGTTCGTGCTGAACTCGGTCCACCGATTCATGACTTACGCTCTATGGGACCCGATGTCTTACTCCCCAAGATGTTCGGAATGCGACGACTCGGTGGACAAAATTTGGCACTCTTTTCATTGATATTCTGTTTCAACCGTGCGTATCGCGGCAATACAATGCCGCACCAGTTAGAAGGCTTGAAATTGGCGGAGCGATCACGTAGTTCTTCACGGCGGCTTGCCGTCGCGATGCTCCTCGCGATGGTCCTAAGTCCTTTTGCGGCGTTTTGGGGGGCACTGCATCTCGGTTATGAGAGTGGAGCGATTGAGGTGTGGTCTGGCTCCGTGTTTAACCGCACACAGAATTGGCTCACCAACCCGATGCCTGTGGACATTCCAGCGTTGGTTGCGATGGTCTGCGGACTTCTGTTCGCATTCGGTCTGACCTTGGTTCGGCTCCGTTTTTTCTGGTGGCCCCTGTATCCGATCGGATACGCCATCTCTGGAACGTGGGCAGTGAACTTTTTCTGGTTTTCGGTGTTCATCAGTTATTTCATCAAGTTAGCGATTCTGCGTTTCGGCGGCGTGCGGACGTTTCGGCGGGTTGCCCCGTTCTTTCTGGGATTGATTTTGGGGGAATTCTTGGTCGGAAGTGTCTGGGGACTTCTCGGCATCTTCCTCGAAAAGCCAATGTACCGATTTATTTGGTGACGGCGCACGTCCACCAATTTTCGCTTGACAAAGCGGCGTGGATTCCCATAGAATATAGTAAGATTTCTACCTATTCGGTATACCGCGATATATTCGCAGATTGAAGGTTTCCAAGACTTAGCTATGGGACACATACAACAACTTCGTCGAATTACAATATGGGGTGTCGGTTTAATTGGGGGATCGCTTGGACTCGCTCTGAAAAAGAATGGATTTCAAGGGCAACGCGTCGGGTTGGGGCGGAATATCGGTAGACTCGAAAAGGCACTTCAATGCGATGCCGTTGATGTAGTTACAACAGAAGTTGAAGAAGGACTCTATGAAAGCGACCTTGTCGTCCTGTGCACCCCTGTTGAACTGGTGCCAGTGTTGGTCCAACGTATTGTTGAGGTTGTGGATAGCCAACAATCTGTGGTGTTGACGGATGTCGGGAGTACGAAATCGGTGTTGGTGCGGACGATTGAGGCGCAGTTACAAAAACAGGGTTCGGATACCTTCGCTTTTGTCGGCGCGCATCCGATGGCAGGCTCACACGAAACCGGCGTAGACGCAGCGCACGCAACGCTTTTTGAAAGCGCGACGTGTATTTTGACCCCTACAGAAAGCACGGATCAAGATTCCTTACAACGGGTTAAAAATCTGTGGGAATTTGTCGGCGCAGTGCCACATCTCCTCTCTCCAGAAACCCACGATCTGCTCATCGGTGCCGCAAGCCATCTCCCGCATCTCATTGCGAGTCTGCTCACCAATACCGTTGCGAATGTGGAAACCGAACAGCAAAAAGCCTTGGACTTTACAGCGACCGGCTTTCGGGATTCCACACGTATTGCAGCGGGTTCACCTGACTTGTGGACCGGTATTTTCTCCCAAAACAGAGATGTCCTTTTATCCCTCATAGATGACATAGTTAACAACTTAACTGAATTCAAAACTCTGCTTCAGACGGATGACCTTCCTGAGATTGAACGTGTACTTCTGGAGGCGCAAACTATCGTCGAGAAGCGCAGAAAAGCCTTAGGAGGCGTATGAAAAAAACAGGATCTCAGGTGACGATTGCGATAGATGGACCCGCCGGGTCTGGGAAAAGCACAGTGGCTCGGCGGGTCGCAGAAAAACTCCGACTGCTGTATCTCGATTCTGGCGCGATGTATCGAGCGGTGACGCTGTTGGCATTACAGGAAGGACTCGCAGCGGATAGCCCGAAATTGATTGACCGTGTGGAAGCGTGTCATATCGAATTCACGGATAATGGTAGGACAATTCTGCTTAATACGGAGGATGTTTCTGCCCAGATCCGGACACCAGCCGTCAATAGATTCGTCGCAGATGTCGCGAAGATCCCAGAGATTCGCCGTGAAATTGTGAAACACCAACAGCGGATCGGTGCTGAAGGGCGCATTATCGCTGAGGGGAGAGACTTAACGACGATCGTTTTCCCGAACGCCGATTTTAAATTCTATCTTGATGCCTCTGTGACGGAGCGCGCAAAACGTAGACTCGCCGAACTCCAAGCACAAAACGAAGATGCGACGTTAGCAGCGGTTGAAGCTGAGATTCGCGAGCGAGATGAAAAAGATACAACGCGAGAACACAGTCCTTTGCAGATGGCTCCTGACGCGATTGTTGTTGATACAACTGATAAAACGATTGAAGAAGTGGTTGATTTTCTTCTTACATGTGTGTGTGCAAACGAGCAGCAAGAGTAGGCGGGGTTTGGAACCCCGATATTTTTTATGTGGTATACCAATAATCAGTTCTGGACCTCTCGTTCGGTCTATCGGTGGGCACATCGACTTACAAACCTTTTCTGTAAAACGATGGGACGTCTTGAAACGCGAGGCATTCATCATATTCCGAGGGAAGGTGGGGTGCTCCTTGTCTCGAATCACGTGAGTTTTCTGGATCCCGTGATCGTGGGGTCCGCCGCCAGTCGTGAGATCCATTATATGGCGCGGAGTAATGCATTTGAAATTCCTGGGTTAGGGAGGCTCATCTCAACCTATAATGCCTATCCTGTCAATAGGGGTGCCCCTGACTTAGGGGCGTTACGAAATACAATCTCTCTCCTGAAAGGGGGGTCCGCCGTGCTTATATTTCCCGAAGGCACTCGGAGTGTCGATGGCACGTTGGGTAAAGCGCGGGACGGTGCCTGTTTTATTGCACACCGAGCAGGTGTCCCAACGATCCCTGTTTTCCATAGCGGCGCGGAACGAATGTTGCCCCGCAACAGTAAGCGACTGCGTCGGTCGAAACTCACTGTCGTTTTCGGTGCCCCTCTTGAACTGACTGCCGAAGGGTTTGAGACGAAGCGCGAGATGTATCAACAAATGGGTAATCAGATGATGGAGGCAATCGCTGATTTGCGGGATAGTGTGTTAGTGGGTCGGGTTCGCCAGAATGAGTAAAACATCACCTTCTTGGACCTGATAGGTCTTGCCCTCGGCGCGCAGCAACCCTTTACTTCGTGCCTCTGGGTAACTGCCGCACGCGACTAAGTCAGCCCAGTTAATTGTTTCAGAACGGATGAAACCTGTCGCGAAATCCGTGTGAACACGTCCCGCTGCATCTACAGCCGTCTGTCCCTCACGCAGCGTCCATGCGCGTGTCTCGACGGGACCGGTTGTAAAGAACGTGAGCAGCCCTAATAACCGATACGAAGTCTGGATGAACCGCTCTAAAGCCGATTCGCGCAATCCCAGTTCCTCCATGAAAATTTCGGTATCCGTTTCATCGAGTTGCGATAACTCCATTTCCAGTTGCGCAGCGAGAATAATGACTTCCGTTTGGGGTGCCGTCTTATATTTCGTAAAGCGTTGGAAAATTTCATCAGCCGCCTGTAGTTGGGTTTCACCGATGTTACACACTAACAACAACGGTTTCTGGGTCAAAAACCCGTAACCCCGTATTAACTTCTCTTCATTCGCGGAGAGGTCGAGAATTCGGAGCGGTTTTCCAGCCTCAAGGGTTTTCTGGCACGCCTCTAAGAGCCGAATTTCACTTTGCTGTTCGGGGAGTTTCTGGTTTTGAAATTGCTTACGGAGCCGAGTCAGTCTCCCTTCGACGATCTGCAAATCTGCCAACGCGAACTCAAGGGCGACGCTTTCAATATCCCGTTCTGCGTCAACACTTCCATCAACGTGTGGAACCCTTTCGTCTTCAAAGAGCCTGACGACATGGGCAAGGGCATCGACTGTCCGGAGTTCTGCGAGCATTCCAGAATCTAACTCTGCGTGTTCCATCTCCGATTTTGTTACACCCGCAACGTCTACGTAGTCAATTGTGGCAGGTGTTGTTTTTCCAGATTCGGATATCTTTGCTATCTGTTCCAAGCGTTCATCTGGGACGTTGGCAGTGCTCAGATTTATTTGCCCGCGGCTGGTGTAGCCCCCAATTTCTGCGGTGGACTGCGCTAATGTGTTAAACACTGTCGTTTTGCCGACTTGGGGTCTGCCGACGATACCTATCTTCATTTTTTTTACCTATTTATTTTGAGGGGAAGGGGCTAACCGCCTCCGTATTATGGAAAAATCTGTTGACAATATACATCTTAAATATTAAGATAAGTGGATAAGTGTTAAATAATAAAGTCAAACAGTAGCCTACAACAATACGCAGAAATGCGCAGAAATACGCAGAAACACCCAAGCAAAAACGCCAAGCAAAAACACGCAGGCGGATTTGAAGGAAGTTTGCGAGTGTGCTAAAGTTGTAAAGTCTGTAACGTTTAAAGAGGCAATTGGAACTTCCAAAGTGCTGATGCCACTTCGCAACTTTACAGATTTTAGAACACTTCACGACTTTCCACCAGACCCGTAGCCTACAAGGAAAACTTAAAAAATGGCAGCTGAAAAAGGAACGTGGAGACGACACAAGGTCAAGGTGTTGACGGTTCTCTTAATCCTCACGATATGCCTTGCCGTTTTGCAATGGTTTATCATCAAAGAGTTATTTGGTTTCGGCGCAGATATGGTGAAAGATGCGCTGATTCGGCAAGCCCCTGAAGGGGTAGATCGGTATGACGTTGAGGCTACGTTTGATCGAGTGAAAACAGCCGGGCAGCAGCTCCCGTTTAGTTTCCTTACCGGAAAAATCAGTCTCCGTAAAATCAGAGCCGTTGGTAGATATGCAATAGAAGCGAACGCTGATGAATCTTGGGATGCCGATGAGATTAACACACTCCTGCGGATGATGGATGCCTCTGTCGGGGTTAAAGGAGGAACCCAGTAACTTGCAGTATCGGTTTGCAAGTGCCACTTAAACGATGCGGACACACCTAACTCCCCCTTATGAGAAATTCGCCTACGCCTACGACAGGATGATGGCAAACGTCAACTACACGCGTTGGACACATTATATTCAGTCGCTTTTCGACAAATATGATTACAAACCGCGCACGGTTCTCGATGTGGCATGTGGCACGTGTGCGTTGACGATAGAACTCGCATTGAGAGGCTATGAGATGACAGGCGTGGACCGAGCCGTGGGTATGCTGGACATCGCGAAGGAAAAAGCCGCAGCGCACGATGTAAATATCGAACTCCATTCCGGTGACATGCGCGAATTCCAACTCAACCAACGGTTTGACGCAATCCTCTGCACCTACGATAGCATTAACTATGCTTACGATGAAACCGAATTAAGCAACGTCTTTGAATGTGTCGCCGAGCATCTCGAACCCGACGGCTTGTTTATCTTTGACGTGACGACGGAGCGGAACATCGTTGAGCATTTTCACAACAGAACGTTCGCGTCAAACCATGAGGATTATACCTATATTTGGAAAAACAATTACCTCCACCATTCCAAAATGTGCCGAACCGTCCTCACCTTTTTCATCCGTGAAGGCGAGCTGTTTCGCCGTTATGAAGAGGTTCACCAGCAGCGAATCTTTGAAGTCAGCACCGTCAATAATTTGCTCAAAGCCGCTGGCTACAAGCCGTTGAGTGCTTACGACATGTACACCTTCAACCGTTGGAACCGCTATTCGGACCGGATTAATTTTACAGCACGTTTGCTCTGAAAATTGGAGGATAATTTGGTATTTTTCCCGGGCCCGGTAGATGCGGTTTCTAACCGGGGTCCCCCCCCGTTACTGGGAAGGGACACTGGATTCATTAGGAAATTACCGAATTAAACTCGCCTACCTGTGAACGATTACAATCCCTCAGCAACAAGGTCGCCGACCTCTTCAGTTGTGTAGCCCATTCGTCCAGCACCGAGATCCTTGATTTTCCCGCTTGCCAGCAGGTCACTAATAGAGTTCTCCACTTTTGCCGCCTCGGTTGTATGTCCAAGGTGATCGAGCATCATTCCGGCGGCACCTATCGCCGCAATCGGATTAATCTGATTTTTACCAGTATAACGCGGCGCGGAGCCGTGAATCGGTTCAAACATGGCGACGCTTTCCGGGTTCAGGTTACCGGATGCAGCGACACCCATGCCCCCCTGAATCATCGCGCCGAGATCGGTGATGATGTCTCCAAACATGTTGCACGTCACAACGACGTCGAACCATTCCGGGTTTTTCACCATCCACATTGTTGTGGCATCAACAAAGGCGTATTCCTTCTTGATGTCGGGATAATCTTCACCTACCTCGTCAAACACCCGTCGCCACAGATCGTGTGCGTAAGTGAGGACGTTTGCTTTGTCGCAGAGCGTCAACGTATTTTCCTTGTTACGCTTTTTGGTGAGCTCAAACGCATAGCGCACGCAACGTTCCACACCCTTGTAGGTATTAATCATTTCCTGAATCGCCACTTCATCACGCGTGCCACGTTTCAGAAAACCCCCGATACCGGCGTATAAGCCTTCGGTATTCTCGCGAACAATGATGAAATCGATTTCTTCAGGTCCCTTATCTTTCACGGGGGTCGGGACACCCGGGTAGAGTTTGACGGGACGGAGGTTGATGTAGAGATCGAGTTCAAACCGGACCTTGAGCAGGATACCTTTCTCTAAAATACCGGGTTTGACATCGGGGTGTCCAATCGCGCCGAGATAGATAGCGTCTAATCCCCGGAGTTCCTCTAAAACTGAATCCGGCAACACTTCACCGGTCGCAAGATACCGGTCGCCGCCGACATCGTATTCGACTGTCTCGTATTGAATTCCTGCGTGTTCGGCTGCTGCCCCGAAGACTTTCATTGCTTCGCGCGTCACTTCGGGGCCGATTCCATCGCCAGGGATGAGACCGATTTTATACATAGATATTCTCCAAATGTGAGTGTGATGAATTTTGAATGCCTTAGGACTTACGCGCAATTCCCTGGGTAGGGCTTTCACCAAACCGCATCTACCGCGTGGTAAATGTCGGTAATTCTGTGATTTTGTATAAGTCCTGCTCCGTATATTCTACCACATCTGAGATGATATTGCAAATTGGGTAGGGTTTACTCATCTCGCTTTCAAAACAGTGTATTGCTGTGGTTGACCTTCAACAATTTTCAACACACGGATACCCGCAGCAGGTTTGATAGGATGACGGTTCCCATCAAAGCTGGAAATAGTTGTCGCCCCTTGGTAATCAGTGATAGCCGCAACTGCATCCCGAATCATAACAGGGTCTGTGGATTGCGCGTTTTCAATCGCTATTGCCAATAACTTCATGGCATCGTAACCTAATGGCGCGATACCGATAGGCTGAGCTTTAAACATTGTTTCATAAGCGTCAGTAAAATCTGCGGCAAGTTCATCCGAGATACTACAATAATAAGAATTTTCGAGAGGCCTATTATCCTCTAAAATCTCCAACATCAACGGATCATCCCAACCATCGCTGCCGATAAAGGTGGTCTTAAGGCGCATCTCCCGCGCCTGTTTCACGATGCGCGGGTTCTCTGGCGGAAAACTCGCGAGCAGCAGCACATCAGGGCTTGACTCTTTGATGATCGCAAGTTGGGTATGAAACGTTGTATCGCCTTGTTCATACGTTTGACTGGCAACAATGCGCCCGCCAAGTTTCTTGAAATTCGCATCAAATGCGTTAACGAAACCTTTAGAGTAGACATCCCCGTTCTGCCAAAGCATCGCTGCAGTTTTCTTGCCGAGGTCGTTCACTACAAAACCTGCCATGACTTTTGCTTGCAAGGCATTTGAATTCGCCACGAGAAAAAGAAAATCTCTGGGATCATTCCCAGTGTTCGTCACATCAGCACCTGTTGCCCCGACGATGACAGGGATATTGATGATCGGTCCAACTTTAACGGCACTACTTGAAAACATCGGACCTAATATAGCAACAACATTTTCCATTTCAGCTAATTCTGTTGCAGAATCAGCAATGGAGCCTAATTCCACTTTATAGAGAAGCTCTACCTGCCTTCCAAGAACCCCGCCTGCCTTGTTAATTTCGGCTACCGCGAGTCTCGCACCGTCGCCAAAAGTGGCGTAATTTAGCAACGGATGAATCAAACCCACTTTAAGGGCAGGCATTGGCTCTCCAGCTATTTCGACATCTTCCGTTCTCTCCCCCGCAGAAAAGTAAGCGACTGAGAGTCCGAGCAATATGCATACTGTTAACCTAAAAATTTTCGGATTCATAAACGGCTCCTATGTTTTTAGACCAACGCACTCAGTGCAGGATAGTCTAATATTCTGTTTGAGGGTTTTCAGTTAGATAATGATGGGCTTGCAATCCATCCGAATGCTGCTGTCCCATCATTGTTCAATCTTGAAAAAAGTATAACAAGTGTAAGAAAATAGTCAAGAAAAAATTAGAGGGTTTGCGGATTTGGTGTTTCCGCAAAAAGTAGGGATGTGGTATAATGGTTATCCACATTGCAGGACATTCTGAGCCACCGGAGAAGCACATTGATTAGCGAAGCGCGCCTGAACACGATTCTCAATCAATTTCGCGACCAACGGATTCTTGTCGTTGGCGATTTTTATCTTGATGCCTATTGGTCCATAGACAAGACCCGTTCGACTCTCTCCTTAGAGACCCCGTGGCATACGAATCCTGTTGTTGCACAACGCTATAGTCCGGGCGCGGCGGGAACTGTCACAAATAACCTGAAAGCGTTAGGCGTAGGGACGGTCTACACGTTGGGAGTTATCGGTGAAGACGGGTTCGGGGGGACGCTCTTGGAGTGTCTACAAACAAACGGATGCTTGACGGATTTTATGATACAGACACCCGATTGGGTAACGCCTACCTATCTTAAACCCATGCATCGTGGCTATGAAGGCGTGGAGATGGAGGGACCGAGATTCGATATTGAGAACCCATCCAGGATGAAGGCGGGGGTGGAAACTGCTGTGATTGATGCACTTCAAAATTGTATCCCGCTGGTGGATGGCGTAATTGTCGGGGATCAGATGCCGATTGAGAACTTAGGCGTTGTCACCAATCGGGTGAGAGAAGAATTATGTGAGTTGGGAGCGGCGTTTCCTGATAAAGTCTTTTTCGCTGATTCTCGCACACGAATTGGTAAGTACCGAAACGTTACCATTAAACCGAATCGGTTTGAGGCGAAGCGTGCACTTCAGCCGGAGTGGGATGGACAGGACGTTGACATCGAAGCGGCGAGGCAGTGCGCCGTTGCCCTCGCAGAACAAACACAACGAACCGTCTACGTCACCCTTGGGGAGAACGGTATTCTCGTCTATAGTGCGGATGGGTTTACGCACATCCCCGGTATGCCCATTAACGATGAGATTGATCCTGTTGGGGCGGGGGATAGCGTCTCAGCGGGACTTGTCGCAACGCTCTGTGGTCTCCTACACACTTCACAAGCGGAGGCTTATGTTGAAGCCGCGTATGTTGGCAATCTGGTGGCATCAATTACCGTCACCAAAATCGGCACGACGGGGACGGCATCCCCAGCAGAGATCCTACAACGCCATCGGGACTATGAGAATCTATGAATGTTTTTGACGCAATAACACAGCGACGCAGCCATCGCGGGACGTTTCAGGACCGCGCCATTGATGCCAAAGACCTTGAAAAACTCATTGAGGCTGCACGGTGGACCCCCTCACCCTTCAATGTTCAACCGTGGGAACTTGTGATCGTTCAGGAAGCAGCGGGCAAGGGGGCACTCGCCGAGGTGACGGAACACGCTATCGTTGAACAATTCAAAGATGCCAAATTTCTTGATGACAATAGCCGGTGGATGCGTCTCACAGCGTCGGATTTGAAGGCGTTCGGTGATGGCGTGCTGCTGACCGACCACGTTACGCTGCCGAAATTGCTGCAGGACGCGCCGGATGGAATATTGGAAGGGATGTTGAAAAACGCGAAGGCGTTCACACTTTTGGGGCATCTGGGGGCAGGAAAGATACCCGCGAAAGAGATCGCGGCACAGGTCCGTGAGGCACCGCTGCTCATGCTGGTTACGATGAATTGCAAGAGATACCCACCGGGTGACGGGGGGACGCGGTGGATGTGGTTGAGCATGGGGATGTTGATTCAGAATGTGTTGCTCGCTGCAACGGCTTTAGACATCGGTGTGCAGTTTGTCAGCGCGCCTCTGGAACGTCCCGCCGACCGTGAACACGTGCGTCAACTTTTCAATATTCCGACTTCTCATGAAGTGGTTACGCTGCTCAGGATGGGATATATTGAAGAGCGTCGCGGGGACTCCGTCCGGTTGCAGTCATCAGCGTTTGTTCACTTTGAAAAGATTAAGTAGGCGGGCATAGCGACCCGCCGCTATCGCAATGCTGTCTATTAACTACCGCTGTTCTGTAAGATTTCTTTCAATGCTACTTTCTTTTTTTTCAGCCGTCGTTGTTGGCGTTGGCGGATTTGTGTCCGACGTCGGACCTGCCCGCTTTTACTTCGTGGCATAACATTACCCCCTTTCTTCGATTGTTTTGGCGAGATATAGGACTGCCGAGCTGCACGCTGCTTCCACCTCTGCCATTGCAAGCGTGAGTTCCGCGTCTGAACGTGCGTGTAACTGCAACCGTTCTTCGGTAACCTTGATATAGCGTTCGTTTTTCACATCAACAAATTCAACCTGTTCTTCGTTTTCATTCACCAAAGCGTAATTGGTAAGTCCATCTTGTAGAGATGTATCGTCTGTCCGCGCCTCGAAACTCTTTTTTATTCCCAAACCGTTGAAGTTTTTGTAAAGTGCCCGAACAGGAAGTTCGTCGGGTGACACTGTCGGCTCTACGCTTGCTGTGGCAAGTGGGTCGGGGAGATTGGCCGGCTTTGAAAGCAGGGAGGAAGTCCCCTCAAGAGAGGACTCAACATTTCCCGGATCGGTTATTTTAGCATTTATCGCGTCAAAATTCGGCGCAGCGGGTTTTGTTAAGGCGAGTTCGGAGGTCTCTACGTTAGGGTGTTCTCGATTTTGCCCGGTCTCTGAAAAGACAGACATCGGTTGAGATTCATAGGCTTCGGCGTCTTCGTATTCCAGAACGTTAGAGAGAATTTCTTTGACCTCTTCATGTCTGTCAACAATCATCTCCGGTTCTTCCACGAGGATCCGTAGCGTTTCAATACCGATAGTTTGGATCAGCGGATGGAACGTTAGTATTTCCGGTGGGGCGGCTTCAAAGAGCGAGCGGGTAACAAAAGCGACCTCTGCGAGTTCTCGGTTCCCTGTTAATTTGAGGCGTTTTTCACACGCCGTGAGTGCTTGTGTTAATCGTTGCATGAAGTCGGGTGTAACAAGATGTGGGAGCACTTCTACCCGAAAATGTTCGCATGCCTGTTCCGCTTCCGGTAAAGGCGTTAGTGCCGTTTCACTCGCAGCTGCTTCATCCGTTGCAAGCGTTAGCTCAGTAAAATTTTCTTCAAAGGGGTCTAGGTCTGTTTTGGGTGTTTCGTAATTATCGAGGACTTCCGTCACGCGTGTATACATCAGCTCAAAATCGAAAAGGACACCTTCAAGTTCAGGTTCATTGAGCAGCTTTCGGCTCTGTGAGATACAAGCTTGTAAATGGGCTTCCTCCGACTTTTCGTAGGGAAGTCTACGTTGTTTCTCAAGAGCAAGTTGTTTTTGTCTATATTTCCGCTCGCGGTTTCGCTTTTCGCGCTTCCGTGCGACATTTACGGAGCGACGACCTTTTTTCTTTGCCATGATAGTCTTTTTTGTTAGTGATACCACCCACACGCGAAAGCGTGAAGTGTCGGTTTCTGAGCAACTGCGCGATTTTCAGAAATAATACCTCTGCCCTTTCCAATAAAGGGCATCTACAGTCCGCAAGTTAAGGCACGGAGGTTTGACGCCGGGGCGTTAAGAATTAAGTATATATTATTACCGAGTTTATTGTCAAGTTTAAATTTTTTTAGCGTCTCTCGCCTAAAACTTGACGCAATAGAAATTTTGTGGTATTATATATTAATGCAAACTGCCGCTTACCTACCAAATTTTAGGAAAGGGCAGCCTCGGTTGTTAATTGTAAGGTTATAGTTTCTAAAGGGAGTGTAGGTGTGCTACCCATCCCTCGTTTTTGTGTTTAATTATATAGGGTGGTTTTCAAGGTTTAACGTTTATATGAGAACCAAGAGGAGAAATTCTATCTATGTATTACAGTAAATATATCAAACCCATCGTCTTCGCACTCAGTATCTTTATAGTCATTGCAATGGGTGCGTTTACGACCGTTATAGCGGACGAACATTCCGAAACGGCGGAAGAAACGGAGGAAGCAGCGGAGACCACGGACGAGACTGAAGCGTCTGAAGAAACATCGCAAACAGAGGCACCTGTGCGGCTTGAAAACCTCGTTGTTGTGGGTACCCGTGCGCAACCGCGTTCCGTCTTGGATTCGGCAGTCCCGATCGATATTGTGTCAAACGAATCCTTTGAAAAGCAGGGTGGCGCCGATCTACCCGATCTGCTGAGAGCTTTGGTGCCCTCTTATAACGTCAATACGCAACCGATTAGTGATGCGTCAACGGTGGTCCGTCCGGCGAATTTACGGGGACTTGCCCCAGACCATACGCTGGTGCTGGTTAACGGTAAACGGCGACACCGTGCCGCGGTGATTCACTGGCTCGGGAACGGTTTGTCTGACGGTTCACAGGGACCTGACTTGGCACCTATTCCCGCAATTGCCCTGCAACAGGTAGAGGTCCTCCGTGATGGTGCCTCCGCACAATACGGTTCTGATGCCATTGCGGGTGTGATGAACTTCCAATTGAAAAACAACCACGAAGGCGGTTCGTTTGAATTCAAACCCGGTATCTACCAATACGGTGACGGTAGGCAATTTGCGGTCGCTGGCAACATCGGTTTAGGGAATCCAGATGCCTGGAGTAGCCTCAGCTTTGAATACGGTGGCGCAGATCCGACCATCCGATCCGTTCAACGTAATGATGCCATAGCCTTGATTAACGCAGGCAATTTCAGTGTGAAAGACCCTGCGCAAATCTGGGGACAGCCGATTATAGAGAATGATGTCAAATTGTTTGCCAACTACGGTGCCACTCTCACGGATACCATCGACTTCTATGGACATGCCAACTACGCCCGCAAGCGCGTTGAAGGTGGGTTCTATTTCCGGAACCCAAATACCCGCGGCGGTGTGTTTAGTACGACGGGGGGCGATACGTTGCTCGTCGGGGATATGCGGGGTTTGACAAACGAAATGGCGGCTTGGGAAACCCGAAAGGCGGCAGCGGAAACTGCAGGACAGGAGTTCACCGAACTCTCACCTCACGATGCTGACGATATCCCGATAACCAACCACGTTCCGGATCCCGAACGGTTGCAAGCCGTCAAGAACGATCCGAATCTATTCACATTTCAGGAGATGTTCCCAGGCGGGTTCACACCCAGATTTGGTGCATTCATGTGGGATACTTCTGTCGTCGTTGGTGTTAAAGGCACCGCACTCAAAGATACGTTGGGTAAGGACTTAATGTGGGATCTGAGTGGCTCTTTTGGACGCAACCATGCTGATTTCTTTATCTTCAATACCGTTAATGCTTCGCTCGGTCCAGATACACCGACATATTTTGATCCGGGCGACTATATCCAGACGGATTATAACCTCAACTTTGATGTAGCCTATCCGCTCAGTGACATGGTGTTCCTCGCTTCGGGTTTGGAATATCGGGACGAAGGCTTTGAAATCATAGAGGGGGAACGCGAGTCGCATCAGATTGGGCCCCTCGCGGCGCAAGGCTTCACTGCCGCATCCAATGGATTTTCAGGGTTCAGCCCGGTTGCAGCAGGTAAGTGGTACCGTTCCAACGTTGCGATGTATCTGGAAAGTGAAATCAGACCGATTGATCCGCTCCTGATCGCGCTCGCTGTGCGCGCTGAACAATTTGAGATTTTCGGTAGCACCCTGAACTACAAAGCCGCTGCAAACTACAAGATTACGGAAACGATGCGGTTGCGGGGAAGTTATAGTACCGGGTTCCGCGCACCGACACCGGGACAGCAAAATACGTTCAACATTACCACTGAATACGATTTTGCGAAGGGTGATCTCGTTAATAAAGGAACAATTCCTTCCACCAACCCCGCTGTTGATGTTGTGACAGGCAAGGAAGATAACTCGCTTGACCCGGAAACGTCAAATAACTTCACAGGTGGATTTACCGTCGATATTTTGGGCGTAAATTTCACGATGGACTTTTTTGATATTCGGCTGAAAAATCGGTTATCTGTGTCACAACACTTTAAATTGACTGACGCACAGAAGGCGCAGCTCATCGCCGCAGGTGTAACCAGCGCGGCGAATCTGGAAACATTCCAGTTCTTTATCAATGACTTCTCTACGACAACCAATGGTATTGATACCGTCGTTACAGCACCAATACCCAATGGAAGCCTCATCGCTGTGTATAACTTCACGAACACCACAGTTACCGATCACAATCCGGACACGCTGGACGATCATCGAATCAGGGAACTGCAAGAGAATTTACCCGCACACCGAGGCAGCCTGACTGTCTTTCAATCCATAACGGATGCGTGGGGAGTGCTCGGGCGTGCCAGTTATTTCAGCGGTTGGTTTGATTCTGAAGATTATTTACAGAATCCAGATGTGCCAGGCACTGGAGAATACTCTGGAAAGGTTATTTTCGACTTGGAAACCTCTTACACCGTGGGTGCCGGATTGACTCTCACGCTCGGTGGAAGAAATATCCTGAATACCTATCCCGATGAAAATCCGAATGGTGCTGATTCTGTCGGCAACAAATATGGGCAGTTCAGTCCGTTCGGTTTTGATGGGGCATACTGGTATGCCAAAGTCGGATACGATTTCTAAACCTATCTCGTGAAGAGTAATAGATATACTTTTCGCAGATGGCGCGGTTTGCAATAAAACCGCGCCTATTCCATTTAAATTTATGTTCCGCTTTAGGAATCACACAGTTTTTATTCACACTGTCAAAGATGGAAAGACCCAGTTCCATCAATTTATTTTTCCATAATACTTACAATTATAGATATTACGCATGCTGCCTCCTGCTCCGCTGGAGCGGTATGTCTATAGAGAGGAAATAAAAATGAGCAATCAGAACCGAGACGCAGAATATACAATGGGCCGCAGCACAGCGGAAACAGAACGTTTAATCGAGCAATCACAACTCTATGACGATGTGACACGGCGTTTCTTTCTCAGAAGCGGCATAGCGAAAGGGATGAAAGTCCTTGATGTTGGCAGTGGTGCCGGGGATGTGGCACTCACACTCGCCGAATTTGTCGGTCCCGACGGCACAGTTATTGGGGTAGATGTGAACCCTGATATTCTCAAAACAGCACAAGACCGAGCGGATGCCGTGGGGTTTGCAAATGTTGAATTCATCGCCGGTGATGTCCGCACCCTTGAACTTCCAAACGATTTTGATGCCATCGTGGGCAGACTTGTCCTGCTGTATATGGCAGACCCAGCGGAAGCCCTTAAGAAGTTAGCTACCCATCTCCGCAGCGGCGGCATTGTCGCCTTTCAGGATACTGAACTCGCCCTCTATCGGACTGTAACACATCCGGACACACCGCTGATTAACCAGTTGGTTGAATGGGGACTCGCCGTGTTTGAGCGTTCTGGCGCACATCTCAACATGGGGATGGAACTTTACCGCGTGTTCGTTGATGCCGGTTTGCCGGAACCTACCTTACATTTTGAGGCACCGATGGGCGGTACTGAGGACTGGCCCGGGTTTGAGTATCTCGCGAACAGTTTCCGAAGTCTCGTTCCGCTGATGGAGGCTTATGGTATTGCCACGGCTGAAGATGTAGATATTGACACACTCGCCGAGCGCATACAGGTGGAAGTCGCTACATCGAAACGTCCCCTCTTGTTGCCACCGCATATCACGGCGCATACGTCTCTACCAGCATAGAGGGTGCTACGTATGGCGAAAAATAACGCAGGTAGTTTACACACGCCACATCGCGATGCCACCTATACGTTAGGACGCACCTCACACGAAACAACGCGCCTCATTGAGCAATCAAGAATCTATGGGGAATCGACGCGACGGCTCTGTGAGCGTGCCGGTATAACGCAGGGGATGCGGGTCCTCGAAATCGGGAGTGGTGCGGGTGATGTCTCCCTCACCCTCGCTGAACTCGTCGGACCGACAGGACAGGTTACGGGCGTAGACATCAACGCTACAATTCTTGACACCGCGCGCCAGCGAGCCACCCATGCCGGCGTGCGGAACGTGGAATTTATTGCGGGTGATGCGCGAAGGCTTACCTTCGCGGAACAATTTGATGCGATTGTTGGACGGTTTGTCTTGATGTATATGGCGGATCCACGAAACGCATTCGCGAAGTTGATGACCCATTTGAAGCCGGGCGGCATTGCCGCCTTTCAAGAACCAGAATATACGCTCTATCCCGCGCTTTTACATCCCGATACGCCGCTCGTGAACCAACTGATTCGATGGATTTTGGACGTGTTTGAACATTCCGCTGCACATCTTGACATGGGGATTGGGCTTTATCGTGCTTTTGTTGACGCGGGTTTACCGCCACCAACGATGCATCTGGAATCGCCTATCGGTGCCGCCAAAACTTGGGCGGGATACCGATACATGGCAACGATCTTCCAAAGTCTCCTGCCCCTTTTAGAGAAATATGGGCTGGCGACGGCAGCACAGGTCGATGTGGATACATTAGCCGCACGGCTTCGAGAAGAGGTGCTCGCATCGAAACGTCCATTTTTCTTGCCGTTGCATATAACCGCACATGCAACGCTTCCAACCTAAATTTCGTAAAAAAATGTGATTTTTAGGTTGATATACATATTGGAATGTGGTATAATTATATTAACTAAAATTAAAGAATAGAATTCCATCTCATCTGTAATCGCCTTGTTCATTTAAAGGTGATTCACAGGCATCAGGTGGGGTTCACTTAATTAATCTCTGTTCCCCGCTTTTGTTTCAAAAGCAGTGGAACCATCAGTCCGAAGAGAGGCATGAAAATTTGAATCCTTACGAACTCCTGCTTATCATTACGCCCGACCACGATGAAAACGAAGCAGAGGCTCTTACGAATCAAGTCAAGAGCATCATCGAAGGTGGCGGGACACTCCTGAAGGTTGATCCCTGGGGAAAAAAACGACTCGCCTATCCTATCCGGAAACGGAGTGAAGGCTATTATGTGCTTTACATTTTTGAGTGTGCACCGAGTTTTGTTGCCGAATTGAATCAATCCCTACATGTTATTGAATCGATTTTGCGGTATATGATCGTCCAGTACGAAGATGATATTGATAAATTGAAAGCAGAACTCAGTCCTAAGGCGGCTGGCGCCGCAACATCAGATAGAAAATCAACCTCAAGTGATAATGCAGCGGCTAAAGATAAAACAGATGATGCCGCGGCGGCTGAAGATACAACAGCGTCTGCCTGAAAGAAGCATCATCCAAATTTAAACGAGTTTTTGGCTTGTGGGCTACCGCAAAGGTCTTAGCCTACAGATAAAAAAGGAGAGACCATGGCAAGTTACAACAAGGTCATTCTGATGGGGAATCTTACCCGTGACCCCGAGATGAGATATGTCCCAAGCGGGTCTGCCGTTACAAATTTTGGACTCGCTATGAATGAGCGATATACCGATCGGCAGACAGGTGAACAAAAGGAATCTCCCTGTTTTGTTGAAATAACGACTTGGGGACGACAAGCAGAAATTGCCAACGAATACCTGAGTAAGGGCAGTCCGGTTTTCCTTGAAGGGAGTCTTAAATTTGACTCTTGGGAGGCTGATGACGGCACCAAGCGGAACAGGCTTTCTGTTACAGCGTTTCGAATTCAGCTAATCGGCGGACGACGCGACGGTGATGAGATGGGCGGCGGTTACGCCGATGCCCAACCCGCAGCTGCATCAGGGCAGACGGCAGCGTATCAGGACGCACCCGCACCCACTGCGAGCGGCGCATCTTCTGGAACAGAGGACGACATTCCGTTTTAGCAAGAGTGATGTTCGGGGGAGAATCGCTGTCGTCCAGAGGTTCTCCCTTTTTAACTGATAACTGATGACTGACAACCATAAAGGAATAGAATCAATATGGCATTCCGTCGGAGGCAGCGTTATCATAAGATAGAATCTTTCGATTACAAAGATGTGGATACGCTGCGACAATTTATTAATGAACGTGGTAAGATTGTGAGTCGCCGGGTCACCGGACTATCGGCGAAGCAACAACGAATGGTAACACGGGCAGTCAAGCGCGCCCGGAATATGGCACTATTGCCGTTTACGCGATAGAAGTAGGGCTAAGGAAAATTAAAAAATGGAAGTCATTCTAAAGGAAAGTGTTGAAGGTCTCGGTCTACCGGGTGATGTATTGAACGTCGCAGATGGCTACGCACGTAACTACCTGCTTCCGATGCAGTTAGCCGTGCATGCAACCGAGCGAAACCGTAGACACTTAGAGCATGAGAAACGGGTCATTGATCATCAAGAGACAAAAAATAAGGAACGGGCACGTGAAATCGCCGCACAGATGGCGGGTGTTACATGCACACTGAGTAGACGTGCTGGTGAAAACGATCGTCTCTTCGGATCAGTGACCTCTATGGATATCGCAGAAAATTTGCGAACGCAGGGGTTCGATTTGGAACGGCGGTTTTTTGAACTCGCTGAGCCTATTCGTGAACTCGGCGTGTTCATGGTACCGGTCAAATTGTATACAGAAGTCGTCGTTGAACTCCGCGTTGTGGTTGAACGCGAAGATTAATTATGCAGGCACAACTGGTTGATTCTCTCTCTGACAAGGAAGCTGAACAAGCGGTGCTGGGCGCAATGATGACCGAAAATTCGGTGATTCCTCCAGTAA
The DNA here is from genome assembly GCA_009839745.1 of Candidatus Poribacteria bacterium. Taxonomy (NCBI): domain Bacteria; phylum Candidatus Poribacteria; species Candidatus Poribacteria bacterium. Next base: position 30,323 of record VXPE01000056.1, on the reverse strand, counting down.
TAACCAAACTCGGTCAGACTGCTGATGTGTTTCTCACTGTAGATCATCAGCTTATCTATTCAGCGATCCTTGCGGTGTATGACCGAGTTAGCAAGGCAGATCCCCTGCTTGTTGCTGATGAACTGAAGAGAGGAGACCAGTTGAACCGGGCGGGCGGAACGGAGTACCTATACGAACTACAGGCGCCTATCGTGGAGACCGAGAGTACGGAGTTCTACGCCGATATCCTGTATGAAAAAGCAACGCGCCGTCGGCTCATTCGAGCGACTGCTCAGATTCGCGAGATGGCATACGACGAAGGTGTAGGGATTACGGAAGTATTGAATCAATCACAGGAAGCCGTCTTTGATCTGAGTCAATCAGATACCCAACGGGGGTTTGTCGCTATTCATTCATTACTCACAGAGAGTCTTAACGCCGTTGAACGTTTGTATCACAAAAAGAGTAGATTTTTAGGCGTGCCGACCGGTTTTATGGATTTTGATCATCTGACGTCAGGGCTGCAACCCGGTAATCTTATTATCATTGCCGCGCGACCGAGCATGGGAAAAACAACTTTGGTGCTGAACATCGCACAAAACGTCGCCCTTGAACAGAAGCGTCCAGTCGCCGTTTTTAGTCTTGAGATGCCTTCCCAAGATATCGCGATGCGAATGTTAGCCACCGAATCCCGAATTGATTTTGGGCGGCTCCGAACCGGTAACTTCAGCGAAGATCAGTGGAGACCCTTGACTGATGGCGCAAGTCGATTGGCGAAAGCACCGATCCTCATTAACGATAATCGGGGGCTTACCGTTCAAAGTCTTCGCGCCGAGGGACGCCGTTTAAAAGGTGAACATAGCGATCTCGCACTCATTATCGTTGATTACTTGCAACTCTTGAGAGGGACGGGCAGATATCACGCCCGTGAACAGGAGATCTCTGAAATTTCACGCGCCTTGAAAATCCTTGCGTGGGAACTGAATGTGCCAATTATCGCGTGTTCGCAATTAAGTCGTGAGATTGAACGGCGCCCTGATAAACGTCCGCAACTTTCAGATTTACGGGAGTCCGGGGCAATCGAGCAAGATGCCGACCTCGTTGCCTTTTTACACCGCGATGATTATTACGAAGATGAAAATGTCGGGGACAGGGTTGAAGCCTATATCATGATAAAAAAACAGCGTAACGGACCAACCGGCACGGTTATTCTTTATTTTACCAAAAACGAAATGCGCTTTGAGAATCCCAGTTAAATAAAAAATGGAGCAGCAGTCCACTTTACACGAAGCCAATGGTGGTTTCCCTAATTTGGTTAAGATTCGGTTGCACAACGTGCTTGCCGAGATAGGACACGCCTTTACGCTCTTTTTTCAAACCCTGATCCAAATTTTTCGTCCTCCCTTTCAGTTCGATCTGTTAGTTAAGCAGTTGTTGTTAATCGGTTTCAATTCTTTAGCGGTCGTTATTGTCTCCGGGTTTTTCACGGGAATGGTATTGGGGGTCCAAGGATACATTCAGCTCAAACCTTATGCAGTGGAAGGCTCGGTCGCGAGATTCGTCTGTGTTTCAGTCGTGAAGGAACTCGGTCCGATGATTACTGCCTTTGTGCTTGCGGGACGTATCGGCGCATCAATTACCGCTGAACTTTCAACGATGAAGGTTACCGAGCAAATTGATGCCCTTGAAGTGATGGGCACAAATCCTGTTAAGTATCTGGTCGTGCCGCGTTTTCTTGCCTGTTCTATAATGTTACCGACACTTACGATCTATTCGACATTTGCGGGCATCGGTGGGGGGTTTGTTGCTGTTGTTACACTCTTCGATGTAAATGGCTCCTTTTTTCTTTTGGAGGTACAGAAGAATCTATTTGTTGGAAGCGTTCTCATTAGTTTGATTAAAGCGACCTCTTTCGGGATGGCGATTGCTGCCGTGGGGTGCTACAAGGGTTTTAGTATCTCGACAGCAGGGGGCGCAGAGGGGGTCGGAATTTCGACAACTGGCTCTGCTGTAATCTCTCTTATTGCGATTCTCGTTTTAGATTTTGTCTTGAATCATGTACTCTTTAACATTTTGGGGTTGATATAGTTTATTTGAACGATTAACACCCAGTGCGGTTAACAGATTCTGCTACAAAGGGGACATCTAAAACCGAACCGATAACAAACCCTGCATGAAATTAACCGAAAACCTGCCCGTAACGGAGTGCAGGGCAGCCCGGAGCCCATAGTTAAAAATATGATTTCGATTCGGAATGTTACAAAAAATTTTGGAGGCAAAAACGTTTTAAATGGATTAAGCCTCGAAATTCCACGCGGTGAGACGCTCGTGATTATGGGACAAAGTGGGTGTGGTAAGAGTGTACTCCTCAAAATTATTACTGGATTGATGTCTGCGGATTCCGGTGAAATTTGGTTTGATGGAACCGAAATATCAAGCCTAAATGGCAAAGAGATAAATATCCTCCGTCGAAAAATTGGAATGTTATTTCAGTCCGCTGCGCTCTTTGATTCGATGACTGTGGCGGAGAACGTCGCTTTTATGCTCGATCAGCATACAGGTCTTGGCAAGCGAGAGATGCGTAAGGTGGTTGACGAGAAGCTCAGCCTTGTTGATTTAGAGGGTGTCCAAGACTTGCGACCCGCTGAATTGAGTGGCGGTATGCGAAAACGGGTTGGACTCGCACGCGCCCTCGCATTTGATCCAGAGGTTATTCTCTACGATGAACCCACGACAGGGCTTGACCCGGTTACCTGTACCGAAATCAATCAACTTATTAAAGATCTCCATGAGCGGTTACAAGTCACCTCTGTTGTGGTTACACATGATATGCACAGTGCCTTCAGTGTCGCAACCCGAATGGCGATGATTCATGAAGGCAAGCAGGTCGCTTATGGCAGCCCTGATGAAATTATCAACATCGACGATCCCATTTTGCAACAGTTCATTCTATTTGGAGCACCAGATCAGATTCTCAACATGGAAAATCCCATTTTGAAAAGGTATTTGGGGAGGTAGTATGAACTTTTGGACGGCTTCTGTAAAAGTCGGTGTAATGGTTCTTCTCGCAATCGTTTTGCTGACAATTCTTCTGACGAATGCTGAGAATTGGCCGTGGGCAACTGCTGGGGATGAACTGACCTTTCACTTTCGTTCTGTCAATGGGCTTTATGTCGGTGCAGGTGTTTACTTATATGGGGTTCCAATCGGCAAAGTAACGGCTATTGAACTCCGTCCTGATACGGATAATGTGCACATCAAAGCGAAAGTCAAGAACGCGTTTGAGTGGTTGCGTGAGGACTGTAGTGCCAGGATTTCTATGAACGGGTTTGTGGGTGAAATTTATATTGCACTTGACAATGGACCGGTTGGGAACCCCGCATTAAAGCCAGCGAGTTTACCGATTGTTGGAAAAGATCCTGTCAATGCTTTGGAACTCCTTGAGCAGACAAGTGCTGGTATGACACAGGCTATTGAACTGACAACGGCTGCGAATGAAGTGCTACAGGCGAACCAAGAAGCGATTCAACTCGCCATTAAAGAGATTCGCGAGGTTGTCGCACTCACTGGAAAGACGATTGAGAAGTTAAGTCTTGACTCTGAGGAGACGGTAAAAACGCTAACACAACTCGCCTTAGAAAATGATAGGCGGTTTCAGGATACCCTCGTAAAGGTGAATAACCTTGTAACACAGTTAGAAGGCGATTCCGTGATGGTGAGCAGTCAAATTAGTGACATCACGCGTGAACTCTTGAGACTTCTGAATCAGAATTCACCGAAGTTGAACACTATTTTTACCGATATTCGCGCAACAACATCAGAATTTCGGCAGATAACACAGGATTTTCGATCGGATTTCGAGGCGTTAGCGACACAGGTTTCTGACCTCGTTTCGCAAAGTAGTCGTGCTATTGAAACGGGAGAGGTCAATATCGCACCCATATTAGAAAATCTGAAGGCAACGACGGCTTCGGTCGCTATGTTGGAAGCGAGTGTCAATCGGTTTCTTACCACGCTTAACGAGGGGGAAGGGACCGTCGCCCAATTGCTGAACACACCGGAACCGCTTGAAGATGTCCGCCAAACCTTGCAAAATGTCGACGAAACGATGAATGCGGTAACGAAACTCTCTCAAAGAACTGAGAAACAGTTAGAGCAATTTGAGTTGCCTCAGTTTGGCTGGGACTATGAACTCCGTTATCTGAGTCTTGAAGAACGACTCCACAACGAGTTGGCATTTTTACTCTCTCAAGGACCTGAGGCGCACTACAGACTCGGGATCGGGGTTCGGGATGAGAAGATTCGGTTTGAATTTCAGTATGGGTATAATGTGACAGATTTTCTTCAGGCACGTGCTGGGTTTATGCATTCCAGAGTCGGCGCGGGGCTCGATTTGTGGTTATGGTCCCGACGTTTCGGCATCAGCGTTGAAGGTGTGGGGTTGACAAGCAGGGAGCCCGAGTTAAACGCGGAAATGGGATTTCGGTTCTTCCGATATGGACAATTCCTACTTGGCGTAGAGAATGTGACCCGTGAGCGGCGTTGGACAACAGGATTCCGCTTTTTTGGTTTTTAATGTGCGCAGACGGATTTACGGAAAAGAATGTTAAAGACGCAAACTCACTTCACCGAACCGCAGGGTAAAATTAAAGAATGGCACGAGAGAGACGCAAATTTGTCTGTCAAGAATGTGGATATACAACCCCAAAGACGCTGGGACGGTGTCCGAGTTGTCGGAGTTGGCAGAGTTTCGCCGAGGAAGTAGAAACCCTCACCACACTCTCGAAACATCGGGATATCGGACAAGTGTCGCGGGAGCCCGAACCCATTTCGCAGGTTACAGCCAACGAAGTAGAGCGACATCTAACGGGGATGTTGGAGTTTGACAGAGTGCTGGGGGGCGGGATTGTGCCAGGCTCTGTGGTCCTTATCGGCGGCGATCCTGGGATAGGCAAATCTACGTTGTTGCTACAAGCCGGTGATGCATTGAGTCGGAACTATGGGGATGTGCTTTACGTTTCCGGTGAAGAATCTGTGAGCCAGACGAAACTCCGAGCGACTCGACTCGGCGTTGCCTCTGATACGCTTTATGTGCTGTGTGAAAACAATTTGGAGCAGATTGAAAAATATATTGAGGCGCGAGCCCCGAAGGTCGTCATTGTCGATTCTATACAGACGGTTTATTTATCGAGCATCCCATCTGCCCCTGGGAGTGTCACCCAGATTCGTGAGTGTGCAGGGCATCTCCTAATTTGTGCAAAGAATCGGAATATCCCTGTGTTTCTCGTTGGACATGTGACAAAGGAAGGGGCACTCGCAGGACCTCGCGTTTTAGAGCACATGGTCGATACTGTCCTCTATTTTGAAGGTGAACAACACCAAATTTACCGTATCCTTCGAGCAATCAAAAATCGGTTCGGTTCCACGAATGAGATCGGGATCTTTGAAATGCAAAGCGCAGGACTCGTGGATGTGATGAACCCATCAGAACTCTTTTTAAGCAACAGGGAGGCAGAAGTTTCAGGATCCGTCGTGGTTTCAAGTATAGAGGGGACCCGCCCCCTACTCATGGAGGTACAGGCACTCGTCGTGCCTACACATTACGGAAACCCACGCAATACAGCAGCTGGGGTGGACAGACATCGGATTGCTTTACTTATTGCAGTCCTAAATAAAAGGGTAGGGATTAACGTCGGGGATTCTGATGTTTTTGTTAATGTTACCGGTGGGTTGCGCATTGCTGAACCCGGGATAGACCTCGGCGTTATGATGGCAATATCCTCAAGTCATCGCGATCTCCCTGTGGATCGGAAGACTGTTGTGATCGGTGAGGTTGGGCTTGGGGGTGAAATTCGTCCCGTAACGCACGTGGAGAGACGGATCCGGGAAGCCGCGAAGTTAGGTTTTAGACGAGTGATTTTCCCTGAATATAATCGGAAAGGCTTGGAAATTGACGAAGATATTGAACTTGTAGGGGTTAGCGACGTATATGACAGTCTGGGGGCTTTGCTGTAATACGATTCGCTATGTGTTGATGGTAATAAAGCCTGAATGTGAGCGTTGTTAAGTCGGTTTGTTTACAGAATAAATCGTTAATTTATTTGGGCGCAGATACGGGTAGACAGAAGTATTTTGTGAGCATAAATAGAATCCGCGCCCGTGAGAGGCAGCACTGTTTTTCGAGTTACACGTTGCGTACAATGGAGCACAAAAAATGAAAGTTTGGGGTATCCGTCTCTTTTTTATACTTGCCAGTGCAGTCAGCTGCTATATCATTTACAGGGACCCAATTACAGCGATTGTCGGATGTGTCGTTGCCCTTCTCCTGATTGGGGCAGAAATGTGTTTGCGTACACCGAGCATGCGTAGCATCATTGCAAGTCTGATAGGGCTTGCTGTAGGTCTATTAATTTCTATCGCTATACTACCTCTGCTTTCGCAACTCGATGGTAATCTAAAGATAGTAATGGTTCTCAGTCTGGGTTACGTTGGCATGATGGTCGGTTATCATCTCTCTACGACATTGGATTTAAGTCAACTGTCGAGATCAAATACACCTGCCCGCCCTGGCGAGTCCCGTTCGGCTCAAGCTGCAAGTAATTTCAAAATTTTAGACACAAGTGTTATTATTGATGGGAGAATTCTTGAGATCTGTCAAACCAGATTTATCGAGGGAACGCTTGTCATTCCGCGGTTTGTTCTCAATGAGTTACAACATATTGCGGATTCAACCGAACCTCTCCGTAGAAATAAAGGACGCCGCGGTTTCGATATTCTCCGAGCACTTCAGAACAACCCAGCGATTGATGTTGAGATCTCAGAGGAGGAAGTCCCGCATTTGCCCGAAGTCGATGCGAAGTTAGTTCATCTCGCACAAAAGCGAGGCGCAACGATTATCACAAATGATTTAAACCTCAACAAAGTCGCTGAATTGCAGAGTGTGAAGGTCCTCAATATCAACGAATTGTCAAACGCTGTCCGTCCCGTTGTCATTGCCGGTGAGGTCATTCAAGTCCTCCTCCTTAAGGAGGGCAAGGAACCGAATCAGGGCGTTGGCTACCTTGATGATGGAACGATGGTGATTGTTGAAGATGGCAAGCCTTACATCGGAAGCACGCTTAACGTTGAAGTTACACAGATGTTACGGACGAGTGCAGGGCAGATGATTTTCACGCGAATAAAAGAACATGAAATGGACATTGATGAACAGCAAGGTGTGCGCTCTTATCCCCGCAGCTGGTAAGGGGAGCCGGATGGCGCATTCGGTGAAAAAACCTTACTTAAAATTGGCACAGAAGCCGATTTTGGCACATACGATTCAGCGGTTTGAGCAGAATAGTGCCGTGGATGCGATTTTCGTCATTGTTGACCGAGATGATTTTAGTGCGTGTCACGCTGCTGTGTTACATCCTGACCGATTTACAAAGGTCCAGACACTTGTTGAGGGGGGAGAAACTCGTCAGATGTCTGTCTATAACGGTATCCGTGCCTTGTCCGCAGATGTTGATTTCGTGATTGTCCATGATGGGGTGCGTCCTTTTGTGACGGATGAGATCATCTTTGAGTGCCTCGCCGCGGCAGACGAGTATGGCGCGGCTGTTGCAGCCGTGCCCGTCAAGGATACAATTAAAGTCGCCAACGCAGAAAGTTTCATTGTGGAAACACCCGGACGTGATCGGCTGTGGGCGGTGCAAACCCCACAGGTCTTTCGGAAATCTCTTTTGGAAGAGGCACATCAAGCCGCGCAAGCACGTCAACTCACAGCGACTGACGATGCCTCGCTTGTTGAACAACTCGGTTTTCCCGTTAAGCTCGTGAAAGGGAGTTACGCGAATCTAAAGATAACGACACCCATTGATTTGAAAGTCGCTGAAGTGTTGATCTCAGATGCTACCCTTTGGTAAATGGTTTTCGGTTCGGATGAATCAACGGTATGAGGTCTCCCTTATGGGCTTCCCCGTCTGCGAAAATCCTTTCGGTTTTCAGTAAAACGTTTTCATCTTTTAACTGATAACTGACAACTCTGTATGAGAAGAAATGCGAATAGGTATTGGTTACGACGTTCATCGGTTGGTCTCTGATAGAAAATTGGTTCTTGGTGGCGTTGAGATCTCCTATCATTTGGGATTGTTAGGGCATTCGGATGCGGATGTCCTGACCCACGCAATCGTAGATGCAATTTTAGGAGCAGCGGCACTCGGTGATATTGGCACACATTTTCCCGATACGGATGAGCGTTATCAAGGGATGGACAGTCTTATTTTTCTGGCAGCGGCTGCAGCAAAGGTGAGACAATGTGGCTACCAGATTGAAAATGTGGATAGCACAGTTATCGCACAGCGTCCGAAATTGGCTCCCTACATTTCGGAGATGTGTGCAAGACTTGCCAAAACGCTTGATATTGCTGTCGCACAGGTGAACGTGAAGGCTACCACAGCGGAAGAATTGGGTGTTGTCGGCGAAGGGAAAGCGATTGTCGCACACGCTACCGCCTGTCTTTCTCGGATATAGATGTTTTTTTTACAGGAGCTCATAATTTAAAATATGAAGATCTATAACTCACTGAGTCGACAATTGGAGGATTTTGTCCCGCTAAATCCTGAACAGGTATCTATCTACAGTTGTGGTCCAACTGTTTACGATTACATTCACATGGGCAACGCACGCACTGCTTTAGTAACAGATATTGTTCGGCGTTATTTGGTGTATAGAGGGTACAAAGTTAAACTGGTTCAAAATTTGACGGATATTGATGATAAGATTATCAATCGTGCGGCGGAATTGGGTGTGTCTGCAAAGCATCTCGCGCATCAGAACGGGGAAGCCTTCTTTGAGGATTCCCAACGCCTCGGTATCCATTGTGCGGATGTCCACCCGAAAGCAACCGAACACATCCCGGAAATGATAAGTTTAATTCAGACCCTGATTGATAAAGGGGCGGCTTATGTTATTGATGGGAGTGTTTATTACCGCGTGAATCAATTTGCTGAATATGGGAAACTTTCTGGTCGAAAGCCAGAGGATCTCCTCGCTGGTGCGCGGGTTGAAGTTGATGAACGGAAGGAGGACCCGCGGGATTTTGATATGTGGAAAGCCGCGAAACCGGGTGAACCTGCTTGGGAGAGCCCGTGGGGTAAAGGCAGACCGGGATGGCATATAGAATGTTCTGCCATGGCGATGAAACATCTCGGTGAGACAATTGATATTCACGCAGGGGGCGAAGATTTACTGTTTCCACACCACGAAAATGAGATAGCACAGAGCGAATTGGCGACGGGGCGCACCTTCGCACGATACTGGATGCACATCGCTTTTTTGAAGATTGATGGCAGGCGAATGGGCAAATCGGAACACAATTTTATCCTGCTACGAGACGCTCTCGACCATTATCCCACCGAAGTGATTCGTCATTTCCTGCTTTCCGCACATTACCGGCACCCACTTGACTACAATCCGGAGAGTTTGGCGAAATCGGAAGGGGCGCTCAGGCGTTTGAACAACTGTTTGGACACGTTGAAAAAATATGAAGGGAGTAAGGACGAGGTCCCCTCTTCCAATCTGGACAGGGAAACCCTGCCCCTACAGGAGGCAGTCCAAACGATGAAATCGCGGTTTGTTGAGGCGATGGATACAGACTTCAACACCGCACAAGCACTTGGGGCTATTTTCACGCTTGTTGGCGAAGTCAACAGATCGCTTGCCACTTCTGATGGCGCAGCTGCCCCTGTTTTCGCGCAAGCCTATCAGGCGTTGACTGAAATCTGTGGGGTGCTCGGAATTTACGATATGGATGCCGAAGATGACAACAACGTGGAACAACGCGACGAACTCATTGCCCTACTATTGGACGTCCGACAGGAGGCTCGAAGCCGCAAAGATTGGGATACATCCGATAAAATTCGGGACAGGCTTAAAGAACTCAACATTGAAATCCAGGACACCCGTGAGGGGGCTACTTGGAAAATTGTATCATAAGGAGTAAGAAGATGATTTATCGACCCATTGCGTTATTTTCAGTGTTCTGCTTGGTTTCCGTTATTTTCATAGGGTGCGCCGCGCTCTTCTCAGAACAGGAGTGGAGCGAAAATTATGCCCTCATGGAAGGGGTATCGGCGACAAGTCCACAGATGATTGATGGCAAATTGAACACGATTGGGGAAACCACCTTCCCCGCAGGATCGCAGGGATTCATTGGTGCAAATCCTGCTTCACAGGTCATAATTACCTTGCCGGAAAAAAAGACTATCCGTCGGATTGTCGTGCATTCGGACAATTTAAGTGAGTTTGATATTTACGCCGATAAAGGCAGCATCGCCGTTGATGCGGATTGGCAGTTAATTAAGGATGTCCGGAGCGTCAAACAGAATCCGATTAAGATTGCGCTGCTGATTCCGTTCCCGACAGATCGTATTCGGTTACGCGTTTTAGGCACGAAAGATGACGCGCTCTTGAGCCGACAGGAACGGGCACGCTCTGGGGGCAGAGGCTGGAATATCGGGAGTCGGCGCGCCGTCGGAAAAATTCGAGAAATTGAACTTTACGGTTATAAAACCGCTGAACAGGTCGAAGAGGAACAGGCTACCGATAAGCGTGAAAAAGAACTTGATGAATTGCTCGATTTGTAGTAACATAAGATAGAACATCAAGGTGGTTGTTTCTACAATACCGCCTCAATTTCATACTATAGGAAACGGCATCTGTGCCGTTCTCTGCAACAAGGAGGCAATACATGCGTTTCGGATTATTGATACTGACCCTCTGCGTAGTAATTGGGATGTCGGGCTGTATCCTCGCATCGAATCCAGCTCTTAACTTGAGCAAGAACATCGCACTTGATGCGACAAGCGAGGATGTAAAGTACCATGACGACAATATCTATTCGATAGGAGAGACGGGTCCTATTCTCGAAGATGGCAAGGATGAGGCATCCCAAATGGAGTCGGATAAATACACGGAGGCTGTTTTGAGATGGCGGCAACCCCAGACGATTCAACAGGTCGTGGTGAAAGCCGAGCCGGGGCAACTGGAATTCTTCGCCGTTCAGTACATGAATGATGAGGAAGAATGGATTACGATGAAAGAGGTTCGCGACAACATGCGTCCGGTGTATAGATTCACTTTGAAGGATCCGATTGTGACGACGAAGTTTCGTCTCAAAGTGCCGCGCCGTTGGGACTCGCGTCGCGTCGGTGGGGCGAAACGCTCAACCCGTGGCGAAACTGGAGCCCCCACTGCGCAAGAATATAAAAAGATTCAGGAAATTGAAATCTATTACGTGCTCCCACCGGATCCGATGGAAGCTGGCACAGCAGAACAGTAATACCCCTTTTCAGAGGTTATCGGTTATCAGTTAAAGTGGGTTGGGTTCAATCCGCCCCTCTCTTAACTGATAGCTGACAACTGAGGACTGACAACTATTAAAAATGCTGTCTAACGAGACAATCAGTCTAATTCATTTAAATCTAATTCAAGGTGTAGGTCTCAAAACCGTTCAACGCTTACGTGACGTTTTTGGTAGCACAGAGCGAGCCCTTCGGGCAGCACCGGGCGAAATCAGAAAAATAGATCAGCTTTCGCCAGCAGTCCGTGACCTCTTAATTCACAAGCCTGTTTTGTATCCAATAGAACGTGAGCTTGAATTGATACAGACATACGGTTGTCAGGTTGTAACACTCTATGATCCCGCATATCCACCCCACTTAAAAGAGATTGACACACCCCCATTTGTGTTGTATATAAGGGGGGAACTGGTCCCAGCAGACGCCATAAGCGTCTCTGTCGTCGGTTCCCGAAACGCGAAGGATTACGGGCGAAAGGTGAGTTACCGCTTGAGTTACCAGATCGCGCAGCGCGGTTTAACGGTGGTGAGCGGTTTCGCGAAGGGTATTGATACCGCAGCCCATCGCGGCGCACTTGAAACTGGCGGTAGGACAATCGCGGTGATGGGAAATGGATTAAGTCTTATCTATCCTGCAGCGAACAGGGACCTCGCTGAGAAAATTGAAACATCTGGGGCGTTAGTTTCAGAATTCCCGATGGCAGCCAGACCGAAGCCGAGAAACTTCCCGCGTCGGAACCGTATCATTAGTGGATTGACGCTTGGAACTGTTGTGGTAGAGGCATCAAACCGTAGTGGCGCGTTGATTACCGCCCGTCTCGCCGCTGAGCAAAACAGAGAGGTGTTCGCCGTCCCGGGTGAGATTTTTTCTCAACTCTCAGCGGGTACCCACAAGTTAATTAATGAGGGTGCGAAACTCATTAACACTGTAGACGATCTGCTCAACGAGTTGCCCCCTTATGTATTAAGCCAAATTCAGCCCCAGGCATCACCATCGCCGGTGCCAAATATGGAGGCAGTGCCTACACAACCATCCCCTACTGCGCAGCATAATACGGGCCCAGCCCCCCCGGAATCTATTCCTGAAGCACCGCCACCTCCACCCGATTTAACACCTGATGAGAAAACGATTTTTGAGGCGATTGGAGTGCCGTCATCACATATTGATACCCTTGTTCGGACGACACAACTCCCGATTAGTCAGGTGTCAAGTGTGCTTCTAATGTTGGAGCTTAAAGGTATTGTCCAACAGTTGCCAGGGAAGCAATTCACTAAGACTAATCAATAACTTATTTCACGATGGAAATCAACTTTCTGCCCGTTTGCAGTTAAACCAGGAATCTTAAAGAAAAACACCTTTCATAACCATGGGCAGTTGGAATTAACCAAAAACCCGTTCGTAAGGGAATGGAGAACGGTCCAGGGGCCCATAATTAAAAAGATGAAGATACTCGGTATAGATACCTCATGTGATGAAACCGCCGCTGCAGTTGTTGCTGATGGTAGAGATGTACTTTCCAACGTCGTTGCTTCACAGATTGAAGTCCACCAAGAATACGGGGGCGTTGTCCCGGAACTCGCATCGCGTAAACATATTGAGGCGATAAACTACATCGTGAGTCGGTCGTTGGCAGAGGCGGATGTCACATTCAAGGACTTGGAAGCGATAGCCGTAACGAATCGTCCCGGCTTAATCGGAGCATTGCTCGTTGGAGTTGCCGCGGCAAAAAGTCTTGCCTATTGCCACAATCTGCCACTCCTCGGCATTAACCACATTGAAGGGCATATCTATGCGCCCTTTTTGGCGCAGCTTGCAAGCCAAAACTTGCTATCGAAAAGTATGGTACATGACGCCCTGACATTCCCGCATATCTGCCTCACGGTTTCTGGTGGGCACACATTGCTCGTTGAGGTTCACGAAGGGTGGCAGTATAAGGTGTTGGGGGGGACGCAAGACGATGCCGCCGGTGAAGTCTACGATAAAGTCGCGAAGTATCTCGGGCTGGGTTTCCCCGGCGGAAAAGTAATTGATGACCTCGCACAGAAAGGGGACCCTGCAGCGATAAAATTTCCGAGACCAATGCGGAATACGGACGATTATCAATTCAGTTTTAGCGGTATCAAGACCTCGGTGCGCTATTTTGTGGAGAAGGCACGACGCGCAGGTCTACTTGTGGAGAATGGACGAGCGGATGTAACACCGATGAACCGTGATATGATAACTATTGAAGATATTGCTGCCAGTTTTCAAGCCGCTGTCGTGGATGTGCTTGTTTACAAGTCGATTCGCGCCGCGAAAGCCACTGGTGCCAAGGCGATAACCTTGACAGGTGGCGTTGCCGCAAATAGCCAGCTGCGTGCTTCACTCAAGGTCGCCGCTACGGAGATTGGGGCAGAGGTCTACTATCCGCCGATGCGTCTGTGTACGGATAACGGCGCAATGATCGCGGGAATCGCTTACCAGAAATATCAGCAGGGACTCCGAGATGAGCTCTCTCTGAATGCGACTCCGAACGGATCTCTTGTCTGATCCGCCACAAGACGTAAATCCGTAATGAAATTAGGTTCTCCTTAAATGGCATAATTTGTCCCCCATACGCTATTCGCTATGGGATGGCTTCAGTTTTCTGCATTTACATTTGGAGGGGTTTTTACGAATCAACGCTGAATGCGCGTATGGCATTCAGCGGGGTGTTTCTTCAGTTCTACATGAAAAGCCATCAACTTACGAATCACCTGACCGAACCGCAAGGAAAAATTAAGAATCTGTTTCTTTAGCACATCAGCCAAAACCGTAGCCCGTAATGTAATGGAGGGCGGTTCTACGTGAAAAGCCATCAACTTACGAATCACCTGACCGAACCGCAAGGAAAAATTAAAATAGCTGTCCAATGCCTAAAGGCAGGGGGTATTGTCGCTATCCCGACCGACACCGTCTATGGGTTAGGTACCGACCCATTTAATCCGAGTGCCGTCCAGAAACTCTATACAGTCAAAGGGCGACCGGATGGGAATCCGATTCCGCTTGTTCTCAGTTCCGTTTCGGATATCCATCGCTTCTCTCGAAACCTACCGGATTTCTTCTTCCACCTCACAGATCGGTTTTGGCCCGGTGGTTTGACGATCGTGATTGAAAGCAAAGGGCTGCTGCCCGTGTTAACGGCTGGCGGGAATACTGTTGGGGTCCGAATCCCGAACAATCCGCTGCTTTTGGAAATCCTCCAAGCGTTTGGCGGACCGATGGCAATAACGAGCGCGAATCTCTCTGGAGAACCGCCAGCCACCGCTGTCGAAGAAATTGGTAAAGAACTCGGCTCACGAATTGATATGATTGTCGATGGCGGGAAGACCCCGGGTCCCATCCCTTCTACAGTTTACGACATTTCCGTCTCGCCGCCACTCGTTCGACGACCCGGCGTAATTTCAGAGGAAACACTCGCCAAGGAGTTCGCGTGCTACAACAAGCGTTAAAGCAACTGCTGCAATTCTTAGCCACCCCCACAGGACAGTGGGTGCTCCTCGGCTGCGTCAGTTTTATAGCGTTAGCAATCGTCTATAACAGAAAAAAACAGATTCCGGGGTTGACGGTAGCGGTGATCCCGGAGGATACGTGGTTTATCAACCGTGACGACAATCATCGCCTCGCCATCGTTGTTTCTTTGCACCTGATTAACAAATCAAGCGCGCCTATCCGGATTCGGGGATGTAAACTGAGTGGATATTCACCGAAACCTCCGCCTGAAAAGTTGTTCTTACAGGGGCATGATACGAGTGTTGCGTTGGCGTACCCAAAGCACGACCTCTTTGTTGATGTTGGGGGGCATCCATCCGAACATACTTCAGAGTACGTTCTGAACCCTTACACCGAGCAACGTATGTGGGTTTTTTATCACTCCGGTATTGTTACAATGACAAATATGCTTCGCGCCCCGATTGTACTCAGAGACGTAAATCGGAAACGCAAGTCTATCCAAATAGCTGTGCCTCGCAATATGGAGCAGATTCAACTCTATCGCGAGGCAGCAATGCGATGGTAATTAATCGAGTTCGGACAGTTTAACGGTTCTGCCGCCTGCTTCTGCCGACATGTCGGAGGCGAAGACAACGCGGTGTGTTTCATAAGCCGTGTCAAAATCGGTCAATGGCATCGGTTCATTGCGTCTGATGCTATCTATGAACGCTTGGAATTGCGGTTCGTATGGATGATCGCTGACATCGCCAGAATCAATGAGCGAGGTCTGAAGCGTACTCCATCTACTCTTATCCATACCGTGAAGTTTCGCGGAATAGATACGGTTGTCGAGAAGACTCCCCTCACTTCCAACGAGGTGGATATGGAAGTAGTAAGGTTGTAAGCAATCAACACAGGAGGTGACTTTCCCGATTTTTCCGCCACCTTCAAACTTAAGGAGGCTGACGCTCGTCGTTTTATATTCGTAGGGTTGAAAATCCGCGCCGGTGGATTGCGTGTGGTAGCTCGTTACTTCTTCGACGTTTCCATCCATGAAAAAGAGAAGAGCATCAAGCGCATGACATCCAGCGGTGAGCAGGGTGCTACCGCCAAAGTCTTTTTTGATGTTCCATTCGTATTGTCCGTACCAGGGTCCAATGCCGTGGTAATAATCGACTTCGGCATAGTGGAGTTCCCCGAGCAATCCGTTGTCGATGACGGAGCGAATCATTGTAAAATGTGCACTGTATCGACACTCGAAGCAGACACAGACGTTGACGCCTGTGCTTTTAACAGCATCACGGATAGCTTTCGCATCTGCGTGTGTAAGGCAGATCGGTTTTTCTATGATGAGATGTTTTCCCGCTTCGGCAGCAGCGATGGCTTGTTCGGCATGAAACGGATGTGGCGTGCAAATATCGATGATGTGGACATCCGGATCCGCGAGCATTTTTTCAAAATCGGTATAGGCTTTAAGAGGTGTTCCATAAGTTTCTGCCAATGCAGATTCATCGTGTTCTCGACGTGAACAGATGGCGGTAACATCCGAACCTGTAACGGCTTTGAAGGCTTCGATATGGGCACCGGCTACCCAACCGAGCCCAACAATTCCAACGTTTAAATTATCCATTTTACGGCTCCTTTGCGTCCCGCAGGCGATGTCGAGTGTAACTTCTCAAGCATATATGGATAGAATCCAAACGCTCACGGGTAATTGAGAATATTATATCACGAATGGAGATTTTTAAAGTGAAAAATTGCAGATTCATTCAGTTCTTCTATACGGACAATCTCCATATCGCGGACCCTTCAATACAAGTAACAGAAACTGAGGCTAAATGGATGAAAAAAATGAGTTGATATAATTTTGGGTTTCTTATATAATTACTGTAGTTTGGATAATTTCTACGGGGTTTATGATCCGTTTTCAAAACATTTCTGATTTTTCTAAAGGTTACTCATGCAAACCCAACTCACAGAAAAACAAACGTTGATGTATCAAAGCACAGCCCCAGCGGTGCGACAGGTATAAAAATAAATGTTAGAGTCAAGTATAAGGTCTGAAACCGATAATCATAGGAGGGAATCAGTAGCAGAATGAAAGTTAACGAAGAAATGTCTTTTTGGGATAGACTCTATATCCCTGCGTTGATTAAGGGGATGTTTACGACCCTGAAACATATCCCGAAGAAAAAGTTGACCTATCAGTATCCAGAAGATCCTCGGAGTGTGGATGAACGCAACGATAGGTACCGCGGTATTCACAAACTGACGGTGACAGAAAAAGACGAAATCAAATGCGTAGCGTGTTTCTTGTGCGCAACTGCCTGTCCTGCGGATTGCATCACAATTCAGGCGGCACCAGCCCCGGAAGGTTGGCAAACCAAGGAAGGCTATCCGCGCGAGAAATACCCGGATGTCTTTGAAATCAATATGCTCCGTTGCATATTTTGTGGGTATTGCATTGAGGCTTGCCCTGAAGATGCTATCCGGATGACAGGATTAACGCTCCCTCAATACTTCCGTGAGCGTCAAAAAGAGGGGGAGAGTCTTGGAAGTGCCCGCAGTGACTTCATCTTTGATCGGGACATGCTCGTCGCGAACAACGACATCCCGCAGCAAGGGCTGAGTGTTGAGGCGAAGTAGGTGAACCGATCCAGACAATCGATGGCATCATACGCTCCCTTCCCCCATAAGAAGTACAGCATCATATACGCCGATCCGCCGTGGGATTACAAAGGACAACTCCAGCACACAGGAAGTGGAGGTAGGGAGAGTGGCGGTGCGATTCGACACTATCCCACTATTCCCGTGTCAGAAATGAAGACATGGGATATTGCCTCAATTAGCGAAGAGAATTGTCTGCTTTTTATGTGGAGCTCTTCTCCGCATCTCGACCAGGCGATTCAGCTCGGCACGGCGTGGGGATTTCAGTGGGCAACAGTCGCTTTTGTCTGGGATAAGCAACGCTTGAACCCTGGTTTCTACACGATGAGTCAATGTGAGTTATGCCTTGTTTTCAGACGTGGGAACATTCCACAACCGCGAGGCGCGAGGAATATGAGGCAACTCGTGCAGGCTAAACGAACACGCCACTCTGAAAAACCTGAGGCAGTGCGTAAACGGATTGAGAAAATGTTTCCCCACCAGTGTAAGATTGAACTATTCGCACGAAAACAGTATCAAGGCTGGGATGCATGGGGACTCGAAATTCACTAATCTTGTCAAAGCCTGTTGTCCCTTTCGCACATTAGCTAAGCTGATAAAGCGGGAGCAGAAATATTTATTTTTTTATTACTTCGGTTGACATAAGCACAAATAGTTATCAGTTACAAGAGAGTGTTTTTGCTTAGGGGGTTCCCTGTTAAACGAAAACCTCTTCGCTGACAACTGAAAGGGTTGCGTAGCAACCCGCACTGACAACCAATCATTTATTTGAAAGGCGTACAATCGAATCGACCCAATGCAAGGATTATCACTTAATTTTCGTTCGGAAACGCTTTTAGCGCTAACTGATAAAATCAAATCCAGTATTGAGGGGCGGATGAGTTGGGGAGATACCTTTGGTTTAGGGCTTGGTGTGAAGTCAGATAAGCATCTGATCGTTTGGACACCAAAAGAGAGCTCAGAGGGCGACATTCTACCCGGTTTTGACTCAGAAGATAGTAAGCTTACAGTAAAGATGCGGCCGCGTCCAGGCGCATGGGTTTCCTGGATTGACGAGGCGAAGATCACAGCCGAGACACAGGACGACTATGACCGGGTCCATAGAAGTATACAAGAATTGGAGCGGAACGCGCGCCAAATCACAGATTTCGCCGATGGCAGTGTCTCAGATATTACGATTCAAAACTTGGGAAAATCCCTAACGCTTTCCGAACTCGCTCAGGATGTTTTAAAAACACGTTTGACGATACCCAGTACCGTCAAAACGGGGGGCTATGTACTCGCAAATATAGGGGAGGCTGATACTGAGATCCTGCCCCCGGCGACTGTTATCGTTCCAGAGCAAACCCACATTCATCGCGTTCATCTCAATGAAGACGCGCTTTTTGACCAAATACTCGCCCAGGACTACAGGCTGCTTCTTGTGGTCATTAGAACTCATATTAAGCAGTATCCCGATCTCATTGATTTGGGATACAGTTTAACACTTCATACGCGACTGTCTAATGTATTCGAGGAGCCAGACGCAGAGACCTCGGAGGCAACTAAGGAAGCGACGGATCCCATTCAAGTGCTTGCCACAGGGGCGGTTTACGATCCTCTTGAACCCGAGACGTTGCGATTAGTGCCTGTTGCGTTCAGCGCACCTGCTGACGAAATTGAAACCGAAATTCGCGACAGTTCAAAGAAAATCGAAACCTACACGGTGAAAGCCAACCAGAATGCCTATCAACTCATGGCGCAATTCCAACAGGGTGTGGAAACCCGTTTGAGAGCGCTTGTCCTTGGCCCTGGGCAACGCGTCCATAATAAGGTATGGGACGATCTGGTGATCCGTGAATTACGGAACACTATGCTCACTTTCGTCGAATTCTATGAGGAATATCTCACCGAGCATTTTGAGGCATCAATCGCAGCGCCGAAAATCGAAGAGCTCAAAGAGAATATTGATCCCATGATAGAATTTTGGCAGTTACAGGATAATCAGCAGTTAACCCTGAATCACCTTATTCAATCCTCCTACAAACTGGCGAATCAGGTACTCGATCGAGCTGCTGGATTGTTTCATGATCTGGTGTTTGAAGAGGACTTCATTGAAACCGGGCTTGTCAGGCAGGTGGATCTCTCAGTTTTCGAGAATAACGAGCTCTTAAACGAAATTTACTTGCCACAATGGACGCGTGGAACCGTCCGTGAGAAGATGGCAGGTATTACGCTTCGCTCAACTTTACATGCAACGCAGGTTGAACGGTTGACGAACATCTGGTTGGAATTGCTGGAACTCGCGAACTTCGCAAGTCAGAACAGGCAGGATTTTGAAGTCGTTATTCAACCGTTAGTCAATCTCCTATTAGCCACGAAAGCAGAGAAATCAACGCAGCGCCGAAGTCAGCAGGCACAGCAGCGAGGGAGGGCTACCAATTTTGCTGGTTTTGAGATTCCTGATAAAATTGTCGAGCAAATCCTTGATCATGTTAAACTGCATTTACCAACGATAAAACAGTGGTTGCAGAATATGCCTTCAGCCGTTGATGAGCAACAGCATTACGCGACTTTGTGGGCGTTGGTGCTTGATGGACGGCTCCGTGAGCAGCTTTTGGCGAATATTCAACCGACCTGTGATATTAATCTGAGTGTACCCGACCAGACCAAAAGGTTAATCAATCTTATGCTCGGCAGCGCGCTTATTATTCAAGCCGAGAAAGACCGCAAGTCAATAGAGCGTAACCTGAACCGGGCGGTTATCTCAAAGACTGGACACGAATTGGCGAATGTCACAACAGCGGCAATGCTGGCTATACATGGAGATGCCCTGCTTGCAATACTTTACGAGGAATTGCTGGGGTATCATGACACTTTGGCAAAGCGGGCAGATAGACTCACGCATCCCCCTCAAAAAGGGAAGAAACGGAAGCGTGGGCAATCGCGAGAGAACGGTGCCGCGAATGCTGAGGCGATTGAGGCGGAACAGCAAAAAGTTGAGGAACTCATGGCTTTCCTCAGACCCTACCGCCAAGAAGAAGTTATCATCACTTTAGCGACAGCCGGTATTGATCCCCGCGCCATTAACCTTGAGGAGATTCGGAAGCAGCAGGTCCTCAGTTTCGATGTCAGTGATTTACCCGCTATAGGTGAAACATGGCTCGGTGATAGCAAGAGCGTCGGAGATTATCCAAATTTGCGAGTGTTCCTCCTGCAAAATCAACTCCCGATATCGACAACTGGCAGGTTGCTTATGGAATTGCGACAGCAATTTCCGGATGAACTTTTCAATCATGTCTTAGGGCTCATCCAAGAGGTAAAGGCACTCCAAGGCAATGATTTTAAGGGCGATCTGCTCAATCAGTTTGTCGCCTATATTTCCGAGAAGGTGTGGCGATGGGAGTTGACACAGATTACGGAAGCCGAACTTCCACTTTTGCTGAAAGAAAAGGTGATCGCATCGGCGATCTGTTATGAAAAAGAGGTCGATAGTTTACTCGAATACGTTGAGCGTTACGATGAACTGGTATCTACAAAACTATCAGCAGGTTCAGAAATGGACAACCATCGTCAATATATTGAGGAACAATTTCAAGCAATCGTTGAAACCCTTTTAGTGTAATTTATAACTATTGTAAGGTGATAGATGAAAGTCGCTTTATTGGGCAACAGTCAGTTAGCCGTCTCGACTGCCTGGGGCTTGTGTCAATCAGAGACGGCACGTGAAGTCGCCTTTGTGTCGGATGCAACGTCGAGCAAGAATAGATTTGTTCATCCAAAAGAGGGCACACCGGCATACCTCCAGGATCTTGTGGAAGCGAATGCTTTGAGTGCAAGTGACACCGCGATTTCCGTTTTCAATTCATTAGAGGGGATGGCGAATGCAGAGGTAGTTGTGCTGTTGCCACCAGTCGGTCAATCGGGTTTTCGGTCTCCCCAAGCCTCAAAGACGACAGGTATCGCCCTCGTTCGGCGGCTTGTAACCGGAATCCAGCAGTATGCCGCGGATGCCAAAATTCTGGTAGCAATATCACCTACGAATTACATCGCTGCGTGGATACATCAGACACTCGGCGACGGGCAGATTATTGGACTCGGAAATGGGGCTGCTACAGCGCACTTAGCCTCTGAAATTGCGAAACGTGTTGATGTGTCCGTGAAAGACGTGATGGCTCTGGTGATTGGGAGTGATCAAGAGACGTACCCACTCCCACAATACTGTCGGGTGAACGGCATTCCGCTCGCACAACTCATCTCGGAAACTGACATTGAAAGTCTCTGTGCAGTCGTTGCGCAGCGTTCCCCGTATGCCGTGAGCGGCGAATGGACATTGGTAAGTCATATTTTGCAAATTGTTTCGGCGATTGCGCTTGATAAAAGACGCGTCATGAGTGTCGGAACACGTGTCTCAGCGGGGACAACATCTGTTTACCTGAATGTTCCCGCACAGGTCGGATACGACGGTGTTGCCACTATTGTCCCACTTGAGTTGACCGATCAGCAACGCGAACAGTTTAAAAAATTAGTCGGGCAGAGTGCGGAAGACCAAATTCTATAAAAGGGTCATGGTATAAGGTGTGTTCCCCGTTTGTTGTGCGAGTTGTGTGAAGTTTAAGTATTTAAATTCGGTGTGCTGGCTGCTAACGGCTCTTCTTCTGACAACTAATAACTGATAACTACGAAACGATGAGAGAAATATACCAAAAAATTCCAGAACTAATAGAGACCTCCCAAGTCGGAGCGTATTGCACTGTTGTAGAGACGAAAGGGTCAACCCCGCAAAAGCCCGGCTCGAAGCTTTTGATTCTCCCAGATCTGCGGAATATTGGGACGCTCGGCGGCGGCTGTGTTGAAGCCGAAGCGCGGCGACAGGCGATCGGACTCATGCAAGACGGTGTGCCGCGGCTCCTTGAGTTTCAATTGGATAGCGATTACGGTTGGGATGATGGGCTTATCTGCGGCGGAAATATGAAAATCTTTATCGATTTGCCGAAGACATCCGCCGAAGCCGACATGTTTGAGAGACTTCAAACGTTGAATGCCGAAAAAATTCCACTCGTCTGTGCAACGATCGTGGCGAGTGAAAAGCAGGGCATTGATGTTGGCATGAAGATGATCTTTGCGGACACGGGAGAGCATATCGGCACGTTAGGCGATCCGGCTTTGGAAGCGGCAGTGGAGGCAGAGACAGCGAAGGTACTTGCACGGAACAGTGCAGGCTTGTTTCAGGAGAATGAGACGGCTTCGGTCTTCTTGGAGCCGCTACAACCGAGACCGACCTTGCTCATTGCAGGGGCAGGACATGTCGGGCAGGCACTCTGTCATCTTGGGAACTGGTTGGATTTCGATATTGCGATTGTTGACGATCGCGCCGACTTTGCCTCTGCTGAACGCTTGCCGGAGGCGGACGAAGTTATCATCGGAGATATCGCAACAGAACTCCAAAAATATCCGATCACGCCACTGACGTATGTCGTGATTGTCACCCGTGGTCATCAACACGATGAATCCGCACTCCACAGTGTTGTTGAATCGGATGCCGGGTACATCGGTTTAATTGGCAGCCGTCGCAAAATTAAACTGATATTTGACGATTTGCTGGAGGCAGGGATTTCCAAGGAAAGACTTCAACGGGTATACGCACCCATCGGGTTGGATATTAACTCGAAAACAGTGCCGGAGATCGCAGTCAGCATCGCATCGCAGCTCATTCAGATCCGCAACGCCGCTGACACTGTTGGCACTTTTGACGCACAACCCGCGCGAATGCCGACCGTTAAAATAGCGGGGTGAAAAAAATGAAGAAGATTCAGATAACAGAGGGCAAAGTCTATACGCTTCCCGAAGTGATAGACTTTGTAAAACAGACGTTAGACCGCGTTGGTGAAAAGTCTACTCGGGACCCACTGCGATTTTCGTCCATCGATGTCTATTGGTTACTTTTTGATATGCTCCAGTATGTGAACAGGAATGTCCCCGGTGAATTTATCCTCCTCCAGACCGAAAAAGACACTTACCGAGTAACTTATGCGACTGAAGATGTTGGGAAGCAGAAATCGGATAGGAAACTCAAGTCAGAGGTAAACCGAACGGCAAAGTATCTTGAAGAATTGACCGGCAGGAAGCCATCATGGGGTGAAAAAGAGTAATGGAAATCATAAGTTGGCTAAATGCAAATGATGGTGCTATAATAGGAATTGCCACTGTTGTGCTTGTGGGTATAACCGGTTATTACGCCTATCTGACGTGGCGGATGCTAAAAACGAATAATACACCTGAAATTGCTATTTCACTCCGTCCTCACGAAGCATACCTCCCTTGTGTTATGCTGTGCATAGAAAATATAGGAACAGGCGCAGCTCGTAAACTCGAATTCCAAACAGACCTTTCTTTTTCAGCGGATGGTGAAATAGCCCTTGAGGAAGTTGGATTCCTTAGAGATGGAATCGATTACCTTGGCCCAGGGCAAAAAATTGAACATTTTCTGGTAAGTGTACTAGGCAAATTGGATGAGCTAAAAAAAACACCGCTTGAGATCGGCGTTACCTACACGGATTCGGTGAAAAGTGCATATCAATGCGCCTTTCATCTTGATTTTGGCGAGTACGAGGGCTACTCACGAATCGGCAAATCACCCCTCTTTGAAATAGCCGAGGCTACCAAAGACATTCAGAAAGATTTACACTATCTAACCACTGGTATGCATAAACCCATAATTCTCACGAAGCCTTTATCTGATCATCGTCTGGTGGGATATGCTACACCTCTGATGAGGCGAATGGTTAGATTTCCTAACGAAATTCAACAAGAAATTTTAAAGGAAATCGAAACTGTGATTAGCAAGCGAGAACAGGAAATTCATGAAAAAGAGCAAGATGAGGAGCAACCAACTGACCAAAATTCCTCATGAAAGGGGATGAAACAGATGACGATTACAATTTATACATACCCTAATAATAAGGGGAGGCTCTTGGAGATTCCTGATGATGGGACGGAGCCAGTAATGGATAGCAATCAACAGTTATCACCTAAAGAGTTTGCTGCGAGACTGGATGCGTTCACAGCCAAATTTACGGAGCTTGTCGGTCCTGATGTGCCACCGTTATCGGACTATGCAGTGAGTCGAGAGGGCATATACGAAGATCATCCATAGTCATGATTTATTTAACGGATACCAATGTTTTGTTGAGGTTTGCGCGTCATACCGACGCAAGTTATCCAATTATTCAAATGGCTGTGCGTAAATTGCAAGCAAATGGACACCAGTTACAGACCACGTCGCAAAATGTCGCGGAATTTTGGAACGTATCAACCCGACCCACCAGTCGAAACGGATTTGGACTCACGCCTTATGAAACAAACGGGCTCTTACAAGACTTAGAAGAGACTTTCCCTTTGCTGTTGGATTTCCCTGATGCATATTCTATATGGAGGCAGCTTGTCGTGAAGTATGATGTGTCAGGTGTTCAGGTTCATGATGCACGTTTGGTTGCCACAATGCTTGTCCATGACGTAACACACATCCTGACTTTCAACACACAAGACTTTATTCGCTACGCGCCTGAAGGAATTATCGCTATTGATCCATCTGAAGAAATAAATTAAAGAGGTGTTTCATGAACCAGGAACCTAAAGTAACAGTTGAAGATATTGAGATGTCTGTGGAGGCGTTAGATGTCCAGAAAGCCGCAGACATCTTTGAGGAACACGGGTGTCTCGTCGTGCGCGGGTTGATGGCACCTTATATTCAGGCGATCCATGCGGACATTGAAGCCGCCGCGGTGGAATCCATATCTTTGCTTGACAAAGCAGAACAGATTGTCGAAGGATGGCGCACCCCCAACGGCACGCTCTTCCTACCAGCACCAGAAGGCTACGAACGCGATAAACAGATTATGGTTTTGGCGATAGGTTATCAGACGAGTGCTGCGTTCTTCCAATCCGCGCTCGATGAAACGACAGTCAATCTTGTGGAGGCGATCTTGGGACCGAATGTGGAGATCTTTGGGAACGGACAGTGCCTCTATAAGGAGCCGGTTGGCGGACACCCGAAACATCTACATCAAGATTCTGCCTATTTTGAACACCGCTATCAGGGACCCGTCGGAATTCTGAATTACGTCGTGGATACGGACTTGGTAAATGGGGCGTTACACGTCGTGCCGGGTTCACATAAACTCGGACAACTCAAGCATATTGATACGTTCTCACACCTCGGTCTCGCAGAGGATGAGTGGCCCTGGGAGAGCGCACTTCCAGTCTCTGGCAAAGCCGGGGATTCAATCTTCTTCAATGTCAAGACAGTGCACGGCTCCAAACAGAATATGTCGGATAAGCCGCGTCCGATTTTCATCAACCGCTACCGCCGAACAGATGATTATGTCATCATTGGTGGCACAACGACAGCAAACCGGGCAGAGGCAGAGAAACGAGCCGCCGCCGCTGAGGAAGCGAAGAAATCTAATAGTGATCGAGGTCTAATGTTGCGCGGGTTCCGTCCTTTTGATTCATAGAGACAATCTGTAAGTGTGTAGGAACGCAATTTATGGCGCGTGACAGGCGATAAATTACTTTACGACGAACCTGAGTGCTTGTAGTGGAATAAGGATCATACCATCTGTCTCTATAACTGATACAGCATGAGATAGATAATCACGCCTGTTACTGAGACGTATAACCAGATCGGAAAAGTAATCTTTGCGATACGACGGTGCTTCTCAAACTGCTCACGCCACGCCAAGTAAAGGGTCCGCAACGCCAACGGCACTATCACGAACGCCAAGATAATGTGCGAAATGAGGATAGTGAAGTAGACCGGACGAATCCACCCCTGCTTTGTAAACGGCTTTGACCCGGCGTGGTAGTGGTAGATAACGTAGCAAACCAGAAAAAGCACAGACACACCAAAAGCTGCGAGCATGCAGTTCTTATGTGCCGTAATTTTTCGTTGTCGGATTTGCACATACCCAATCGTCAGCAGAATGCCACTGATTGTGTTCAGTGTGGCATTGACCGTCGGCAAATCTGAGATCTCAATCATTTTTAATTATTCCTTGCGGTTCGGTCAGAGAGGTTGGATAAATAACGTTCCTTTCCGTATACTCGCCTGCGCCGTTGTTGCAGGCTACGGGTTTGGAGTTAGCAAAAACCTCTTAACTGAAAACTGAAAACTCTTTTTTACCTTCTACCGGGGCCACCGATAGGCTTGCGCTCCCTTAGAATTCTCTAACGCAAATTCCCACCGTTGACACCACGTTTCGTATTGCGTATTACCCGCTTCTGGTCGCAAACGGCTCCGCATCAGGAATGCCGGATAGAAGGGTCTTCCTGTCGGTTGGTAGACATCGTGATACCGCAGATCGAAACTCCATCGGATGCTCTCCGATTCGTTCGGTTTCGCACTATGAAGCGTATAGTTATGGAACAGAATGACACCGCCAGCCGGGATCGGCAACGGTTGTGGTGTGAGGTTATCGGGTTGATATTCCGGTGGAACCGCCAGTCCAGCCGACGACCAATCGTGCTTGTAAAGTCCTCTCTTATGGCTACCCGGCATAACCTGTAAGCACCCGTTTTCCAACGTCGCATCCACAATCGGAATCCAAACAGTTAGCATGAAGTAGGGATCAGTGTCGGGCCAGCACACCCCTGCGTCCTGATGCCAAGGCGTAGGTGCCCGTTGTGAGCTCTTTTTCGGCAGGACGGCACGGATATGTTGGATCGGATTGCAAATGATTTCGGAACCCACGAAAGACTCGGCGATGTCGAGGATTTTCGGGTTCTTGAGGAAGTTGAACGTCGCTTCACCGCGCGCTTGCATGATGTCCAGATTCGCCGTTATCTCGGGTGCCTCCTGTGAGAGATGGAGCAACCGTTCTGTGAAAGGTTTATCGGCGTGCGTCTCTGTAACCTTCCCTTCCGAGTGCAATTTCTCGGCACGTTCCGCGATAATTCCCTTATATTCGTCAATCACAGGACCCAGGTCGTTTTCATCAAGTGCGTCTTCAAGCAGTAGATATCCGTTGTCGTGAAAGAAGGAAACTTGAGATTCAGTCAAACGCATGAGTGCGTCCTCCTTGCACGGAGGCACGCATAGTCATCGCGTGACCTCCGAATTGTGTTGTAGGGTGTGGCTTGCAAACCCCTATTGCACTATCCCCATCGCTGTTCGGGTGGATCGAAGACAAATCCATGAAAGAATTTCCGCTGTTCGGGTGAGAGTTGCGTGTTGTAAAAGTCTTTGGGATACCCCCAATGTTCCTCAGAGGCAATCATCCACGGGTGCTCATAGGCGTAATAGAGCATTTCACGAGAACCCTCCGATTTTGTGAAGATACCGGCGGAATGCCAGATGGCGTTATGGAAGAGAATCGCACTCCCCGGTGGGGCGCATACCTCCAAAGCACCCGGATATTCATAAGGATGCCGCAGGTCTTCATGGCTTGGATCATACAGTGCCGTGTGGCTCCCCGGTATGAGCCACAGATTGCCTTGACCGCCTTCTGTCATATCGGTCAGATAATAGCCGATTTTGAGTTGCAAAAACGGAATTGGACGTAAGTTACGGTAGCCTTCATCGTGTCCATCGATATGCCACCCCATCGAACGTTCCATTAAATCGGAAGCGTGCTCAACAATGGCATCCGAAGCGTGATGGTGCGGCATTTTATTCAGCAACCCTATGACATACGGCAGAATCGGTTGCCAATCCAGGAGTTCCAAAAACGCCGGATGGTCTCCGAGGATGTAGAAGATGCGGGTACTTTTCTCGCCATGGATGTGTGTCATTCCGGTTTCGGTTAACCCTTTCTCCTCGCATTCCCGTCGCTTTTCAATGACTTCAGCGAGGGCACTCCTGAGTGTTTCAACGTGGAAGGGTGCCAGGAAGTTGTCCAAGACGAGATAACCGTTATTTTCAAAGAAAAACTTTTCAGCATCAGTCAGTTCGTATGACATGTCGTAAACCCTCTTCTCTTTCGTCTCTTTCGCTATTTTCAAAAGTTCGCTTTTCAGTTTCTCGTATTTTACTACAAATCGAACAATTTTATGGCGTTTTCACTGAAAATTCGCGCTTTATCTGTTTCAGGGATCGGCATCTCCTCAATTAAACGGACAAATCGAGGCATATCCACCCATGGATGGTCTGTTCCGAACAGTAGACGATCTGCACCGGAATACTCGTAAGCATATTGTAGTGCTTGTACCGATGGCGACACAGTGTCCAAATAGATACGTTGCAGATACACACTCGGCGATTGTGTTATGTGCTCTCTGGCTCTCCCTAATACTTCCGTCTGATGGTCAATCCTACCGCTCATATAGGGCAGGATACCCCCAACGTGGGGCATCACGATTTGGAGGTGTGGGTGTCGTTCGAGAATCCCGCTTAGAATCAGTCGCAACAAGGCGAAACTGTTGTCCACCTGTAACCCCATCATACCGATCATCCAGTGGTCCTTGATGGCTTCACCCCACGTTGGGACCGTCGGATGCATCACAATGGGCATCCGAAGTGTTTCGGCATGCGTATAAACCTGTTCAAATTGCGGCGCGTCAACCGGTTTCCCTCCGATATGTGAATAGAGCATGATCCCGCGAAAACCGAGTCCCTTCACTCTGTCCATTTCTATGATGGCTTCATCTGGATTTTGCCACGGCAGGCATGCCAGTCCTGCGAATCGGTTTGGATGGGCATCCACGAGTTCAGCGATGGCATCGTTGATCGCTTGCGCGCCCTTGTTTCCTAATTCAGGTGCGAGCATACAGGGTGGGGGTATATTGGTACTGAGCAGTGCCATATCGACCCCTGCCGCATCCATATCCTTGAGTTTTCGCTTCGAATCGTAGGCTTCATCTTGGAGGCGAAATGTTTGGACATCGCCGTATGTAACGACAGCCTCGTTCCCGCGGCGGATGACTTGCGGCGGGTGTGGGTTCTGGGCAAGGATTTCAATATAGGTGTCTGGAAATATATGGCTCTGGCAGTCGATACGCATTTTTTTCAGTCAGTATTCTCTGATTTTGCGTCCGTCTTGTCAACGTGAGTCGCGTGATTGTAAACGTGCAAGTTGTTCTCGGAGCTGGGCGACTTCTGCTTCTGCTTGTTCCGCGCGTGCGGCTTCCTGTTCCGCGGGTGTTTGAAGCCACGTCTCGCCTACTGAGTCATAGATACCTAAACCTTCATCCATCATCTGAAACGTTAGCCCTAAAACCGGCGACATCACACCTCCGTCGGCATTTGGTCGAATCGCAACATATTCACCCGCCACTAATTCAAAACCCATCAATGGGGTAGGAAGATACAGACCCTCGATATCACATAAAAAGTAGTTCTGCATCCCTAATTCTGCATAAAGTGCTCGCTTCCGACCTAAGTCATTTCGATAAGTGCCTTTACTCGAAAACTCCATAACAAACTCAGGCACTTTCCCCTCATTCCATACCTGATACGTCCGCCGAAACTTCTGACCGATTCCGAAGGTGACGAGGACATCCGGTGAAACCGATTTCTGCGGGACCCCCTCCTCGTAATACATCATTATATCGCCAGAGACATACACCCCTGGCTCCGACGCAAAATGAATTTCAAGTGTTTGTAATATCCGCGTAAGCCAATATCTGTGGTGATCGCTTACTGCCATAGGTTTACCATCCGTATCAGGATATAGGTCTGTATCATCTGTCGGTGCATGGGGGATGGTTGCACCTTTCGTATAGGTTACCATCGATGTTCCTCCTTTTCCATGAGATGCATGAAAAACAGATGTTTATAGTATAACCGATTTTCTACCAGCGGTCAAGCCAAGATATTTAAATCGTGGCAATTCACGATACCTTGTGCTATCTTTAAACATTAGGACTTACGCAATAATGTTTGACATAACCTCATAGAAGGGGTAATATGTT
>VXPE01000055.1 GCA_009839745.1 Candidatus Poribacteria bacterium | reverse complement strand
TTTGTCAACAACTGAAATCCTCTGCGATATAAATCGCTACTGCGTAAGTCCTACTTGCGGTTAAACAACGTGAATTGGAAACTTCACGTGCTTTTCTCAAATCCGCCCTCCGCTACGCTTACGGGCTAAAGTTTTTGAGGTTATATTAGGAGAAACCCGTTGTTAGACGAAAACCTCTTAACGGGCAACGCATAACTGATAACCACTTTTAAGCCGCTTTACGTTGTATCAAACGTCGTCTCGCACTCGCACGTGCAAGCCTGACATCCAAGGTAATGTGGTGATAATCGCTGATACCGAGGTTGATCGCATGTGCCGTTTCAAGGTTAAAACCCCACTCGATCCATTCTGGCATATCTGCCTCTGGAATATTACCCGCAACGATAACCTTCATGATGCTGATGCCTTTACCGAGCGAATACGCGCGTTCAATGTATTCCAGATGCCGATCAAAGGGACCGCCTTCTAACATCTTACCCTCTTTATTCGCTGTCGTCAAAATGACGTCAAGTTCCGGATGGTCAATCACTGCGTCCATCACCGGACCTGTGTATAGGTGTGTAGAACAGCCAATAACTCGGATTTTGCCAGCCGCTTTTGCTTCTCGGAACGCGTCGAGTGCGCCTTCTCGCGATTCTAAATCTTCAGGTGAGGAGATACCGTGCAGTAAGAGAACATCTAAGTAATCCGTCTGCATTTCCTGAAGAGAACGTGTAATGCTTGCCTTGGCACCTTCATAATCTTTCGCGCCGGTTTTCGTTTGGATGATGACTTCATCCCGAGAAATCTGACGGACTGCTACTCCGAGGTGCGGTTGACTGCCGTAACCTTCGGCGGTATCCCAGAACGTAATCCCTTCGTCAAGTGCTTTCAACATCAGTTTACCACCGGCTTCATAGTTTTCGCAGGTGTTGTTGAGATGTCCTGCCCCGAAACAGAGGCGTGAGATTTCTAAACCCGTTTTTCCATAAGCTAAATATTCCATCTTGTCCTCCACGTTCGTAGGGGAGAGGTCGCCTATCCCGCTTTCGCAACGGGCGAGAGGACCTCGCCCCTACTGTCAGATGTTCTTGGATATACTTTAACCGAATTTCTCCAAAAAATGCAACCTTTTTTCTTGGTAACAAATCGGTTTTCGGGTATCATAAAAAATATGAAATTCAATGGACGCACACTTTTCAATAACATCCCTACCGAAATCGTCCTGACTGACCGGCGCGTTCAAACAATTCGCGAAGTAGACGCCGTCAACAGCGAGGTATGGATCGCACCTGCGTTGATAGATATTCAGGTGAACGGTTTCGCTGGATTCGACCTCAATGTCCCTACCGTTACGTCGGAAGATGTATCTTCAATGGTCCGCGCCCTTTGGCGAGTCGGCACCGGTTTTTTGTGTCCGACAGTTGTAACAGGTTCTTTCGAGGGAATCGGCAATTCCCTTCGGGCCATTCTGAAAGCGTGTGAAGTGGATTCACGTGTTGCCCACTCAGTGCTTGGAATTCACCTTGAGGGACCCTATATCTCCGCCGAGGATGGACCGCGGGGGGCACATCCGTTAGAGCATGTTAGGGAACCGGATTGGGACGAGTTTCAGCGGTGGCAGGATATTGCCGAAGGGCAAATCTCCATCGTAACGCTCGCCCCTGAGAAAAAGGGTGCCATTCCGTTTATTGGAAAACTAATCGCGAATGGGGTTGTCGTCGCATTGGGACACACGGCTGCTGCAGCGGACGATATTCGAGCGGCAATTGACGCTGGTGCGAGACTTTCTACACATCTTGGTAATGGGGCGCACGCCTTAATCCGTCGCCATCCGAATTATATTTGGGAGCAACTCGGTGCTGATGAACTCTGGGCAAGCCTCATTGTCGATGGGCACCACCTACCGTCTACTGTTGCCAAGTCAATGATACGTGCAAAGACGCTTGATCGGTGCCTTCTTGTCAGCGATGCTGTCGCTTTAGCGGGAATGCAACCCGGTATCTATCAGTTTGCAGGAAAATCGGTGGAGTTGACCACAGAACGGTGTGTCCGGTTGGTCGGGACAGAGTATCTCGCGGGGTCTGCCATTGAATTGGCACGCGGTATTGAGAACAGTGTCCGGTTTGCAGGTATCTCCCTAAAAGAAGCAGTTTCGCTCGCTACGCTACAACCGATGCGTCTCCTTGACGCAAAAAGACGCGTAGCGGCACACACAAACCTGATTCTCTTTGAATGGGATACAGCACAATGTGAACTCAATCTGCTGGCGACAATTATTGGGGACGAATTGGTATATCATTCAGAAGCTCGATCTATGGAAGAAAATTAAGACGAAACCCAAGCCCGTAAGCGTAGCGGAGGGCGACTCCTGAGAAGGTGCGTCATAGATGAGACCTACATTATTCATCCGCAAGGTAAAATTAAATATTTTAACGAACCTCCTCGTCTTCTGCTGCGTTGCATCACTGGTTTCCGCGCAACAAACCTATCAGGAATCTGGTGATGAACAGTTTAAATATTATACCCACGGAATGCGCGCACTCCAATTAGGACTTTACAACGAGGCAATCGCCAATTTTCAGCGAGTCTTGCAGGTGAACCCACAAAATGCCGAGGCGTATTGCGAACTCGGTGCGGCTTACAGGTTCAAGGAACAAACCGACGAGGCGTTAGCGGCATATCTTCGCGCACTGGAATTACCTGCCTCCCCTCAAACGCACGGTGTTGCCCATGTCTGTCTGGCGCGACTTTACCATTCCCAAGGCAGGTTTGCAGACGCTGAAAACCACGGACAGCACGCCGTCGCTATGCTACCAAAGAATCCTGAACCCTTTTTCCGACTCGCCGATACATACCTACAAAGGGGGAAGTTGGCGTTAGCGCAACAAACGTATCAGCAGGCACTTGCACTGGATGCGAACCTCGCACCCGTCTATCAAGGATTGGGTAGGATTGCGTTCCTACAGGACAGATTAGAGGAAGCCGTTCGATATTATCAGCAGGCACAGACGCTTGCACCATATCACGCCGAAACCCATTACAACCTCGGACTCGTTTATCGGCGTTTGGGACGGAGTTCCGTAGGAGGGGTTTCTAACCCCAACGCCTCACAAAATCTGGCGGAAGCGAAAAACCTGATGACCTCTTTCCAACGGGTGAAAACCTATAACGAGCAGACGAACCGGTATCGCAGACGCTTGTTAGAGCAACCGACTGCCTTGGAGCCGCGTGTGAAGTTAGCAGAGGCACACATTGAAATGGGCAACCGTAAGGAAGCGATTCGTGCTTATCAAATCGCTACAGCGTTGCATCCCAATACACGCCAACTCTATCACAATTTGGGTGGACTTTACATGCAGACGGGACAGTTAGCAGAAGCAATCTCCGCTTTTCAACGCCTTATTGCACTTGATGATACAGATGCAGAGGCGCATCTTCACCTCGGTTGGCTGCACGCTCGCCAACGTAAATTCACCCAAGCACAGACTTACCTTCAAACCGCGATTCAACGGGATAAAAATTTAACCCCCGCCTACTATGGACTCGCGGAAGTCTACGCCCAACAACACAGGTTTGCCGACGCGCTTGCTATTTACCAACAGTTGATATCCATCCATCCCAGCGACGCAAAAGCGTGGGTGCGACAGGGCGTGCTTCATCTAAAACAACAGCAGGTCCCAGAGGCTATTCACGCATTTACGCAAGCGATTACCGTAGATGAAAACTCAGCGGATGCGCATAACAATCTCGCATGGCTTTACGCGTCACAAGGCGAACATTTGCAGCGCGCTGTTGAATTGGCGGAACGTGCTGTCGCGTTAGACGCGAATGCCGCTCGCTTGGATACGCTCGCTTATGCCTACTACCGTTATGGGGCATACACACAGGCGGAACAATCTATCTTACGCGCAATTGACTTAGAACCCAAAAATACCGCCTACAAAGACCGCTTGAACGAAATTCAACGAGCCGTGGCGGCTGAAAAAAAACGTTAAACCCAAAACAGTAGCCTGCAACACCGGCGCAGGCGGTTCAAGAGAAAGGCACGCTATAGATGGAACCCACGTTGTTTCTCCGCAAGGTAAAATTAAAAAATTTTTCTCTCCTTATGTTTGCACTTCTCGCATCGTCTGCGGCAGGTGCTGTCACATTTGTTGAAGTCGCTGAAGAATCTGAGATTCACTTCAGGCATACCGACGGCGAAAGCGGCAAACGCCTCTTTAATGAGCAATACGGGGCGGGGGGCGGCTTCTTCGATTATGATAACGATGGATATCTGGACATCTACCTTATCAATGCCCGTCCGCAGGGAGAGCAGGTAACCGTGCCGCTCCCAACCAACGTTCTCTACCACAACAACGGTGATGGCTCTTTTACAGATGTCACCAGCCTCGCAGGCATGGGCGATACCCGCTACGGTGTCGGGGCTACCACCGGCGATTACGATAACGATGGCGACATAGATCTCTATTTAACCAACTTCGGCGACAACGCGCTTTATCGTAATAATGGAGATGGCACTTTCACGGATGTCGCACCCACCGCACAGGTCGCAGATACCGGATGGGGGACGAGTTGTGCCTTTGCTGACTTTGACAACGATGGGTTTCTTGAACTCTATGTGAGCAATTATGCGAAATACACCCTTGATGCGAATAAACCGTGTTATCGACACAACATCGCTGTTTACTGTGGTCCCAGCTCTTATCTCCCACAACCAGATGTATTATATCGGAACAACAGGGATGGCACTTTTATTGATCTAACCGAACAAAGCGGTTTGTTAAGCGTTCCAGCTGCACACGGTCTCGGCGTTGCCATCGGGGACAGCGATAACGATGGTGATACTGACATCTATGTCGCCAACGATCAGGATTTCAACTTCCTGTTTGAAAATCTCGGGGATGGCACCTTTGAAGAGGTGGGTTTACTCTCCGGTGTCAGCTGCAGTGATATCGGAAAAGCGGAAGCCGGGATGGGGGTTGCCTTCGCAGATTACGATAATGATGGCAAGTTGGATCTCACCGTCAGTAACTTCCAGAACGAAACGAATACCCTCTATCACAATGAAGGCGACAACTTTTTCATGGATGCCACCATTCCTGCTGGGATCGCTGAACACACACATCGTTACCTCGGGTGGGGCATCGGTTTTCTCGATTACGATAACGACGGTTACAAGGATATATTCGTCGCTAACGGACATACGATGGATAACATCGCCGAGGTTGATCGATCCACGACAACACCACAGCAGAACCTACTCTTTCGGAATTTAGGGGATGGGAAATTTGAGAACGTCACGGCAGCGATGGGAGAGGGTTTCGCACTCCGTAAAACCAGCCGTGCCGCCGCTTTCGGAGATTATGACAACGATGGCGACATTGATATTCTTGTCACGAACTGGAATCAGACCGTCGATCTCCTGAAAAACGAGGGTGGAAATCGGAATAACTGGATACAAGTGCAAGCCATCGGCACGAAAAGCAACCGTTCCGGTATCGGCGCACGTATCAAAATCGTCTGCCGAACATTGGGTGGGGATGAACTCACACAGTATGCAGAGGTGAAAAGTAGTGGGAGTTATCTCGCATTCAGTGACCTTCGCGTTCATTTCGGAGTGAAGGATGCTGAACGCATCGATCTATTGGAAATCCGTTGGAACAGTGGAATCGTTGATACCGTCACCAACCTTCCAGTAAATCAACGGTTGATCGCAGTTGAGGGAGAGGAAATTGTTCCGCAATAGAATGTTATTTTTTTCTTGACTAAAATAGTAAAATATTGTAATTAATTGTTATCTATTGCTGAAATCCACTAAAGGAGTAGTTCCTAAATAGTTCTTTTTCTATGTTTTTCTTGTTTTTTCTCCATTTACTATAGTTTGGACAATTTTGGTCGGGTTCATGCTCGGTTTTCAAGAGATCTT
>VXPE01000054.1:52074-98274 GCA_009839745.1 Candidatus Poribacteria bacterium | reverse complement strand
AAGCCCAAGCATTGGGTATCCCGATTGTGCAGGCGGATCGCTTTTTCGCAAGTTCAAAGATTTGTAGCAGTTGCGGACACAAGAAAGACAACTTAACCCTATCAGATAGACAGTATGATTGTAGTCGCTGTGGAACGTTTCTTGATAGAGATGTCAACGCAGCACTCAATTTAAGAACGCTCGCCGCGGGGCACGCGGAGAGTTAAAACGCTTGTGGAGTTTGTGTAATTCCTCCACTTGCGGGAGGTTACAAATGCAGAAGCAAGAATCCCATGACTTTAGACGTGGGAGTGTCAAACTCGGTGTATCCACTTACTCTTATTGGCATTTTAAACCTGAACGGGTACCGATTGAACACGTCATTGAGGAAGCCGCACGGCTTGAACTCGATGGCATTGAAATTTTACATCAACAGATGGCATCGGAAGCGAATCCGTATCTGCAGAAACTGAAAAGGCTCGCCTTCATTCACGGACTCGATCTATACGCACTCTCCATCCATCAAGGCTTCGTTTCCCCGGACGAGGCAACTCGACAAAAAAATATAAATCACACGATTCACTGCATCCGATTAGCACACGAACTCGGTATCCCCGCAATTCGCCTCAACTCAGGACGTTGGGGCACTGTTCCCTCTTTCGATGAATTGATGAAAACCGAAGGACAAGAACCGACACTCCCCGGACATACAGAAGACGAGGCGTTTGCGTGGGTCATCGCCGCTATCGAAAAATGCCTCCCGGATGCCGAGAAATACGGGGTTGTTCTTGGACTCGAAAACCATTGGGGACTCACCTGTACACCTGAAGGGGTCAATCGCATCGTTGCTGCCATCGACTCAGACTGGCTGAAGGTGACAATGGATTGCGGAAATTTCCTGTCAGATCCGTATCAAAAACTGGAACAAATTGCAGATGAGGCAGTGCTTGTCCATGCCAAAACCTATTACGGTGGCGGGGAATGGTATACATTGGATTTAGATTATGCTAAAATAGGCAATATTCTAAAAGAAGTTGGATTTCGGGGATACGTATCCATTGAATTTGAAGGAAAAGCCGATGCACACATCGGTGTCCCACAGAGCGTGGAAATGCTCCGCGCGAATTTCTGTAAATAGCAGCGCATGATCTTTCCATACAGTGAATAATATACGCTCGTCTTCCCTTGGAGAATCTTCTCATGCACAGAAAAATCGTAGGTCCAATTTTAGTTTTCGCATTGTTCGGAATAGTAGGAGGGAATATGACAATGGCAGACACGGGAGAAATGGCGGGAGCAACAAACGCTTCAGAAACCTGGCGCGCCTTGCAACGTCTACAGACAACTGCTACCGTTCTACACACCGTCGCGCATCCTGATGACGAAAACGGCGCGTTGTTAACGTGGCTCAGCCGCGCACGCGGTGTCAGAACAGGGTTATACTCAACCACGCGGGGTGAGGGCGGTGCAAACCTTATCGGACCCGAATTGTTTGACGCGCTGGGTATCGTCCGAACCGAGGAGCATCTCGCCGCTGTGCGCTACTACGGTATCGACCTCTTTTTCAGCAGTGCTGTCGATTTTGGGTATTCCAAGCGACTGGACGAGACCCTGGAAAAATGGGACTATCAGATGCTGTTGGAGGATATGGTGCGCCTCATCCGTCTCTATCGTCCCGATGTTATCATCTCTCGGTTTCAAGGCAATCGCCAAGATGGACACGGACACCATCAGGTATCCGGGGTCGTGACGCTGGAGGCGTTCCGTGCCGCAGGCGATGCGAATCGATTCCCGGAACACCTTTCTGAAGGGCTACACCCGTGGCAACCGAAGAAACTCTATATCTCGCGTTCCAGATGGCGCCGCAGTAACACTGAAACGCCCGATACACCTATGCTAAAAATCGATACAGGTGAATATAATGCCTTGTTAGGACTCTCATACTCCCAAATTGCGCGTCAGGGACTGAGCTTCCAACGGTCACAAGGTATGGGACAGACCCGCGCCTCCAAGGGATCTGCCGTTACGGAATTACGCTTAGTGGATACGACCCTAACCCCCGAAAAAGAAAAACCCGAAGAGAGTCTCTTTGACGGGATTGACACGACCCTTAAGGGCATGGCGAAGGTGGCAAACACATCTGCCTTGGACGCAGAATTCACACAACTTCAAGAAAGCATTGATGCCGCAGTTCGTGATTATGATGCCCGCCAGCCTTGGACAGTCGTTCCGCATCTCGCAAACGGGTTAAAAACAGCTCGCGGCTTAATCGGAAATCTCCAGCGCGTAGACCTTGATGACGCTATACGCGCACATCTGCTTTTTCTCCTCCAGAATAAAGAACAGGAATTGATGGATGCTGTGAACACTGCACTCGGCTGTTCGTTGGAGGTACTCGTCCAGCCCGAAGGCGCGCAAGAAGGATTTTTCCGTTCTCCTGAAACCTTCGCTGTCGCAATTCCGGGACAAAAATTTTCAATTGGGATGCGAATGGTGAATCCCAGTCCCGTTGCTACAGAACTCGTCAATGCTTGGCTCGACACTCCTGAAAGTTGGAATGTGCATCGTGCCGAGAAGGACTCGGATCGGGCAGAAATAGTCCCTATTCGGACGAACGGTCCCATCTCTATCGCGTTTGAGGTGCAAGTGCCACAGAACGTGGATTACACGCAACCGTATTGGACCCGAGTGTCCGAATACCACGATGCTGTCTATACACTGAAACATCCTGAATTTCGCTTCCTCCCTTTCGCATCACCTGAAGTCAATGGCGTTGTAACCTATCGCGTAGATGGAGTGGACGTTACACTGACGCAGCCAGCACAAACCGTTTCAATTAATAGACCGTGGGGGGAAAGACGACGTTTGCTAACGGTCGCCCCTGCTATCAGTGTATCTGTTTCACCGCATATCGGTGTGATTCCGATCTCCGAACCCGATGTGGCAAGTGGAGAAACAACATTTACCGCAACAGTGGAGATGCTAAATAATGTAAAGGGTGTGGCAGAAGGCACACTTTCCCTCAAATTGCCAGAGGGATGGCGATCATCACCTGAGAACGCACCTTTCGCGTTTACGCACGAAGGGGCGAGCAAAATGTTTGCTTTTCAGGTATCTGCCAAGGATGTTGAAGTTGATGGAAAGTACACGATCCAGGCAATCGCGGCATACAATGGCGAGGAATATACCACCGGCTATCAGACAATCGACCATCCAGACCTTGAACCGCGGCACCTGTATCGCCCTGCTGTCATGACCCTTCACAGTATCCCACTCAAAGTCCCATCGAATGTGAGTGTTGGGTATATCATGGGGGTAGGCGACAGAGTGCCCGAAGCACTGCAGCAGATCGGTATTGACGTGGAGATGCTCGACAGAGAAGAACTCCGCACCGGCGATCTGAATCAATTTGACACGATCCTCATTGGCATCCGGGCGTATGCCGTTCGGCAGGATCTCATCGCCTATAACAGCAGGCTCCTCGATTACGTGCACGGCGGCGGTAACCTTATCGTTCAATATCAAACCCCGGAATTTGATGCCGCGCCTTTTGGGCCCTATCCGTATACGATGGGCAGACGACCCGAGGAAGTCTCCGAAGAGGACGCCCACGTAACGATTTTAATGCCCGACCATCCGATCTTCCAGCATCCCAATCCAATTGCGGAGACCGATTTCGAGGGATGGGTTGAGGAGCGTGGTTCTAAATTCCTCACCGAATGGGACGCAAACTATCAGGCACTCCTCACCTGCAACGACCGTGAGCAAGAGCCACAACACGGCGGGTTCCTCACAGCGAAATACGGACAAGGCACTTACACTTATGCCGCTTACGCCTTCTATAGGCAACTCCCAGCAGGTGTAGGAGGCGCGTACCGCCTTTTCATCAACATGCTCACCCTTCGGTAGGAGGGAACTCCGATTCCCGATTCATATTAAGCATCTTCCCACGGTGCTACATCGTCGACAGGCGGCGGTGCCGGGAAACGGCTCTCGACATCGATAGGTCTCCTCGCGTCAGACGATTCGATGATCCGCTCGCATACCTCTAAGGCGTGTCGTGCTTGTGCGCCGTTACAGCGCGGATTTCGGTCAGATCGGATTGCGTCCGCGAAATCCGCAACGCCTTTGCCCCAATCTAATCCGGTAAACGCTTTCGGTGGCGAGACTTCAGCTTGCCATCGATCTTGGGGCGTGAACTTTTGGATACCGCGTCCATCGTCGTGTGCCTGAAGGGAGAATCCACCTGCCGTGCCGTGGATTTCGTAGGGTGGGATCCCAGAAGAGACAGTGAAACTGTGATAGATGAGTCCGTGTGCGCCGTTCTCGAACTCAAGCACAGCGAATCCGTGATCCTTCTCATTTACTTCAAATTCGGTGCCTTTCCGTGGACCTTGGTGCAACATCCGTTTCGGAACAGCGACGCGTGCGAAGCCGTGCACGGTTTTGACCGGCGCGATCATCGTTGTCATCGCAGTAAGCGGATAAGGCGCGACATCTCGGAAGGGACCCGCATGCATGATAAAAGCGTCTGCGTTCGGATGCCAGTGTTCCAAGGGACCCCCGAAGTTCCCGATCGCAGAGATCACATCACCGATTTCACCCTCACGAATCCGTTGCCAGACGTTCTGTTGGACGTAACCGAGAATCGCCGATGGGGCACACGCCAGTTTTAATCCCATCGCTTCCGCTGTTTCTACGAGTTCGTTCGCCTCGTCGGTTCGGATGGAAATCGGTTTCTCGGAGTAAACGTGTTTTCCCGCTTTCAGTGCTGCCAATGAAACTGGATAGTGGGAGATGTGAATTGTCAAATTCACAATCGCTTCTACATTTGGATCGTTCAGCACTTCCTCAAGTGATTTGTAAACGTGTCCGCCGTTGCGTTCTGCCAATGCTGCGGCGCGTCTCTCGTCTTCGTCATAATAGCCAACGAGTTCAATACGGTGTGGGTACGCTTGGCATCGTGGCTGGTAGCCTCCCGCCGCTATCATACCGCATCCAACGATCACTGTCCGAAGTGGAGTCGTATTAGACATTCAATATTCTCCTTATTGCGCATTTTATCACAATATCCAAGATATAAGGTTTAACAGATTCAGGTTTATAAAACAATCCTTTATCGATCCTCACAATTGGACAAATACGGCGACCTACGTTATAAAGTTATACCACTTCTAAAAGTTTATATTGCATTAGCAGCCCCTGAGTGCACAGACTAACAGTCTATGCTACAAGCATGCACGAACTGAAGTTTATGCTACAATTTCAATCAGAAATGGTATTAGTTATCCGCCTCCGTCAAGTTATGCTCCCCCAGACGCGCAGTGATTTCTGGAAACTCCTGCTCGCTGAATACGAGTTGAAAGATACCTGCCCGTGTTGTTCCTTCGCGGACCATCATCGTGCCGCCGTTGTTGAATGTATCTTCAAGAGTTTTCAAGACCTTTTTCTTATATTCAGTATCGAGGTTGCCTCCAAGGTGTTCTCCTTTTGTCTCGAAAATCAATACGCGCGTTACACCTGCAATTTCGCGGGTCATCGCAACAAAATCTGGGTAAATACGTCCCTGTTTCCAACCTTGCACGTAATACTCTCCGCGTTGACGCACAGCGATTCGATGCCACCATTGTAGGGCGCGACGTTCATCAAGATAATACGCAAATTTCTTTTCAAACTCGCTATCAAAATGTTGTTCAAATATGGGTTCAAAGAGGCTGAGTTGAACAGGACTACCATACCTTGTGAGTGGTCTATCATTCGCTCTAACCTCTATTTCATACTGATATCGGAGTTTGTAATTAGGTTCCTCTGTCTCTAAGTCAAAACGGATTTCACCATGATCCAACTTTCTACGAAATACCCACTCCGCCTGCTGTTCGATTTCATGCTTTACATGCTCCCGCAACGCATGCACGAGATAAGAACGTCTATCGTAAATATCTTCTTCAGTTTTGCCGCTTTGTCTGAGACTTTCGCGCATCTGCGATGCAATGCAAGCGGCTCGCCACGGATTCGGCAAAAGGTCTGACAGACGCCGCGCAAAATCGGAGATGTCAACTGTTTTGTCAACATAGGGTTCTTGATCAGGGTGGTAAACAGGCGGTGCCTCGCCAACGTCAACGGTTGCAGATTGCCATATCATACTATCGGATGCAGAAGCATTTGGGGTGGGAGCTTGAATCGCTGACCACTTTATGTGTGGTAGAATATGTGATTGATAATTGAGTTGAATCCACGCGTCTCCATCCCTATGGAGGACCACCGGCAAATAGATCGCCTGATCTTGAAATTGCGCTCGGCGCTTCACGAT
The DNA here is from genome assembly GCA_009839745.1 of Candidatus Poribacteria bacterium. Taxonomy (NCBI): domain Bacteria; phylum Candidatus Poribacteria; species Candidatus Poribacteria bacterium. The sequence continues at coordinate 91,985 of VXPE01000054.1, read as the reverse complement.
TTGTGTGCGAAAATCCTCGATTTCCTGTATGCCTGCAGCACCAACGACCTCATCTCCTAAACCGGTGAGACCTTCGGATTCTAACCCGTTTTTGACCTGCTCGACGGCGATGCCCACGTCGGTGTTGTTGCAATAGACATAACACTGATCTAATGCTTTTTGTCCTGTAAGTTGTGCATGCGGTTGCCGCATCACACGTCCTACAAGTTGTGTGATTGCTTTTTGTGCTTGTGTATTGTCTAACATTACTAACAAGTAAGCGAACGGACAATCCCACCCTTCCATGAGTGCGGATTTTGTGATGATCCAGCGAACCTGCGACATTTCAGAAAGCAAGTCCTCGTTTTGGAGTTCATCGTTTTCGGAGGATTTGACGCGAATTGCTTCCGGTGACACACCTAAACGCGTGAGATATTCGCGCACATCCTCAGCATGGATACGCTCGCCATCTCTCTGATCCTTGCCTGTCCGCTCGACGCGAACGACAGCGATCGGTCGGATATATCGGTTAGTGGTGTTTTCAAGGGCTTCTGCCGCATCATTGAGTCGCTGGAGTTCATCCACTGCTTGCTGTAAAGTGTATTGCCAATCGTCTCTCCAAGAAGTCGTTTCTGCGTTTTTCCTGGAATTGGATTTCACTTGGACAGGCAACTTAATCATCTCTTCTTTTTTTAAGGCGGTTCCGTCAATATCAACGAGTAAATTGCTGATGCCGCGGTTAGGGGTCGCGGAAAGCTCTATTATCATTCGAGGATCAAGGCGGTTGATGGAGCGGGCAAATTCTTCGTTTGCTTTCTGTCTGCTCGCGCCGTATGCTTTATGTGCTTCGTCTAAAACAATAACAGGACGGAGCATTTTAAACACGTTAAACAGACTCTGCTTGACGACTCCACCTTCCCTTTCGCTTTTACACTCCAGATCGGGATATTCATTTCGCATACGAGCGTCGCCGAAGATGTCGTCACTGTCAGGGAAAAAACTCGGATACTTCCCGGTATCTTTGAACATCCGGAGAAACTCCCTACCTTTCTGTCGATTCGCCGCGGGTAACATAAGGAGCATAACACATAGGTAATTAGCAATATCGTCCCTATTGAAAGGGTCATCCTTTTCAAGCATTTTGACGCTACCGGCACTTGCCCGCTCCAACATTTTACGATACGGGTGTTCCTTGTTCCATAAGGCTGTTTTCGTTTGTGCGTAGATCGCCTTAGTCGGCACAATCCATAGTGTTAGCCCGCGCTGCCGATGGAGACGTTCCAAAGCGGCCGCTGCGAGCAAGGTTTTCCCGCCACCCGTTGGCACTTTAAAACAGACGTGTGGGATGGGACGTTTTGCGTCATCGGTGCGCGTAACGTATTCGCCAGCAGTTGGGGCAACGCTGTCGTTCTGTTTCAAATTCTGCCATGCATTTTGGGGATAATTTTGCAACTCGGCGGGAATGCTATCAACCCCTGCTTGTTTCAATGCCTCTATAGCGGTTTTCGAGGTGTTCTGCGTCTCCTCAAGTGCCTCTAGCCAATGGCTAAAAGCGTCCAGTGCGTTCTGTTGATATACTTTTAATTCCATCATAATTCCACCTCTTTACCTTTCATGCAGGACATAAGGGAGTTGACAAAATGTGATTCCCATTTTTGTGAGTTCACGCTGCCCGATGTAATTGCCTGCTGCATAGACGATCGCTTTTTTACCATTCTGACGACTGGTGTCTCGGATGCGTTCGGCGTGCTCCTGCTTTAGTAATGCCTCGTCGCTGCTCAAGTAATCAAGATCGGATTGGTAGTGCAGGTAGTAATCGTTTTTGTCATCGGAGTAAAAAAGCCCGTCGTCGTTTTTCTTCTCCAATTTCTCATCTCCTATAGAAACACCGGCAGCAGCAAACAACAAGTGGGCAGCGAGGACTGAATACGAGGGCAGAGATTCTCCTGTGAGCATCGCTTCTATTTCAATAGGTTTGCCCAGAGTGCAGTAAGTGAAAGAACCTCCGAGACCTTCCTTCAACGTTGTATCTTTAGCGTTCTCAACGCCGTTTATGACGCGTCGAACGCGCTCAGCAGTGATGGTGTCTGCATACTCTTCGCATTCGACGAGGATAAATTTTCTATTACCTCTATCCTCTTTGTTGAGTGCTAAAACTGCGTGAGCGGTCGTTCCACTACCAGCGAAAGAGTCAAGGATGATCCCATCGCTCTTACAAGCAATCCTCACTAAACTTGCTATCAGTTCTGTTGATTTAGGATATTCAAAAGGTGCAGCGGAAAATAATTTTGTTAGCATCTCTTTACCAACCTCATGATTGACTTCTGTGCCAGTCAACATTGACTTAGGCAGGGTCAGCAAACTTTCGTCTTTCAAGTAATCCTTACGGTAAATCCTCCATTTACCGCCACGGACTTTTTGGCCTACAATTAGTCCGGGATTTTTGTTGATTTTATCTTTGCCCCATGTCCAGCACCCTTCTACACCGTCGTCAGTTGTCGGTAAAACTTCAATAGGGAAATTTAGGTTGGGAATAAGAGATGTATCTCCGGTCTTTGGATTTACATAGATCGGAAAGAATAGGTTCGGGCGAGTTTCTCGATTGAAAAACTGGACTCCAGTATTCCGTAAACGTAAGAGACGATAGGATCCGCCTTTGTCTTGTTTATTATATTCTGAAAGAGATTTTTCTGTTTTCGGGATTTTATAAACTTTTACCGTTTTTATATCCTTGGCATACATCAGAACATATTCATGAGTTTGTGCTACATGTCGCTGCAAAGAACGACCACGTGGATTTGTCTGGACCACTATTTGTGCGATGGAGTTCTCTAACCCAAAAATTTCATCCATTAGCATCCGTAAACGATGTTGTTCATTATCATCAATAGAAACGAAGATGACCCCATCGGGCGCAAGCAATGCTTTGAGTAGATGCAACCGGGGCCACATCATGCAAAGCCATTTGTCATGCCGCTCCATATCTTCGTTGTCAACGGGACTGTGTTCCTTGAACCATTCCTGCATAGGTGGATTATTTACGTCGTCTCTGTAGATCCAATCCTTATTACCGGTGTTGTAGGGTGGGTCTATGTAGATGCACTTGACGCGGTTCGCGTAGCGAGGGAGCAACGCTTTAAGCGCATTCAGATTATCGCCGTGAATGATGAGGTTATCTTCTTCGCCGGATGGGTTGCAGGATCGGCTTTCGTCAGGTTCAAGGGGATGGTACGGGACAGAGAGATGGTGGGCGTAGATGTGGTGTTTTCCTTTGAAATTGAGTGTTGGCATACCAAAAATTCTCCTCTTTAAAGTGACTTCACAAATTGCTCGTCACAGAATTAGGGACTGAAAATATTCCAAAACCCTGTCCCATTTATCATAGTCAGCAACGCCTTCCCGCAATTTTTCGATTTGCTCAGGGGATCGGTTGTTTTTCACGGTTACTGGTAAGGTGCTTACACACCCATGAGCTCGATTTCCCGTTCCCTTTGAAAACGGAAGCAGTGATCCGTGGGATGCTTTCGTCCCATTCCTTTACCACGGTGGAAGGGGCAGAAACGGTGGGAAGTTCGCTTCGTGATATGGATATGTCCATGATTAATCCAATTAATTTTCAGGTTTTGTCGATGATGAACCGGAGAGAAAGGTTCTAACTACTGGTTGGATCGGATTGGCGTTGTCAGTTCCCTTTGTTTTCGTTGGTAAATAACCACTCTGATTTGCATCAAAAATTGCATTCGTCGCGGCCAATAATACTGCATCCCGCGTTTCTTGGTTCTCCCCTGCTGATTCAACAAAGTCATCGAAGGTGTCCAAAGCGTTCTGTCGATGCTGGTTGACAACCTCTAAATGTTTATGAGCGGTATAATTCTTAATGGAACGATTGAGCACAAGGTAAATTAAGGTAAGTAAGAATCCTTTCGTAAAAACATTTTGCAAAACCCCTATCCACTCAGTTCCATCAAGTTTTAAGACCGAAAACAACCAATAGAAAATAGCACCGAACGCAACAACCAGTCCACTTGTTGCCCAAAGCCAATTCCGTGATGCCTTATGATGTTCTTCAGCTTGTTTGGCAAAGATTGCCTTATGTTTTGAAACTGTCTCCTTCGCGAGTTCATCCTGCATTTTGCTTTTCAGTTCAGCAAATTCGTTTTCCCTCACGGCTTCATTCTGCTTTGCTTCTTCGCGGTGCTTTTGCAATTCATCCGTCGTCTCCTTAAGGTTTTCCACAGCTTCAGTAACAGTTGTATTCACCTTGGCTTCAAATTGTTCCGATTTCTTTGATTGTAAATAAACTGCAACTTGCCCCAGGTATTTCTTAACTTCATTGGAGAATAGAAAAATCTCCTGTAAAATATCCATATAGCTCTGTCTATCAGTATCTTGCTCAATAGTATTAATTTTCGTTTCTATTATATACCACTGCTCTAAGCATTTCCTAATTTGTTGAACATCGTTTTCTGATAAACCAATAAGCCATTCGCGTGGAGATGTAAGAATCTCTTGCAATAGTTTGTAAGCCTCCAACAGAGGCGCGTGCGCAATTTCAACGTCAAGTTGTTGTGGGGACAAATCAGTGCGTTTTAGATACTCCAGATCAGATTCCGCTAGGCTGCACAATTTTAGCCAGTCAATAAAACCTTCATGGGTTCCATAAGTTTGTTCATTGGGATTATTTGTCAGATTTCTTGGCTGCCAACGTGCTTCTAACACTTCTACTTCCTGGTCATTTGTTCTGTCAATATAATAGATCTTCTTGTCTTTAAAATTTGCAAGCACCCAACTTCCAACTGCACTCTGGTTTTTCCGAATCAACAGGCTCTCTGAAAGTTGATACTGCCTCATTCCAAATTCACTGCGGAGTTTAAGTAAATTGGGCTCTATCACAAGTTGATCAAACGATGCTAACTCCAAAGTAAAAAGTCGTCTGGATTGTACCATAAAAACTCCATTTTGCAACATTCGCGCTTAGATCACTTTTACTATCTATTTCAGATCTCCCAGCCCCAGTCCTATATCCACCTACCATGGTGGAAGGGTGGCAGAAACAGAATGGGTTCCGATTCATGGTAGTGCTCCTCAAACAGGTTCAGATAGTATATCACATCAGTAGACAGTATGCAACTGGAAAATTGTCAGATGCTCATTTTTCCCTTGACGCAAAAGGCGGATACGGTGTAATATATACGATGGTGGTTTGCAAACCAAATATCGCAAAATCTTAGGATGGTAACCGTGTTAAGATACAGTCAACTCGCGTCTATCGCTATTCTTCTCTGCTTGATGCTATCCGGATGTGCTATAATATCGCGAGATGTTACGCGAACCGAAGCTTACAATCGATTCGCAATCAAGGCAGCGCAAGCGCAGCTCTGGAATGAAGCCGTCTTCCGGTGGAAGCAGGTGATTAGTATCGATCCAGGGGATTCTAAAGCACATAATAACCTCGGTGTCGCTTACGAGGCACTCGGAAATATGGAAGAGGCGATTGCGGCGTATGAGCGCGCAGCCGAATTAGAACCCAATAATAAATACTACAGACTCAACTATCGGCGGTGCCGGATACACCTCCGGCGAAGTGGAGGGGACGATAAAGATGCACCCCAGTTAGAAGAACCGCCCCACCTACTGGACGAGGATACACAGGATGCAGATAGCGAAAGGGATAGGGATCCTATTAGGTATGTTGACGATTTTCGGATGTAGCAGTGCTGTGACGCGCGTCTCTATTCCGGTCAAGGTCCAATCTGAAATCGACATCACCCGCTACTCCAACTTTGCCGTTTTACCGTTTGTCAGCGAGAAACAGGTGGAACGGAACGAAAAACTGCCGCCAGAGGTTGGTGAGGAGATCGCTTCAATACTCCGAAGAGGTTTAGCACGCCAAAAACATTTCGAGGTCGTCAGCTCACAAGAAACGGCGAGAATGCTCACTGGGGAAACCGTTGAAGAAGATTGGCTGACGGATATGAAACACTTGCGTCAGCTCGGTGAGTACTTTGAGGTAAAAGCGGTTATCATCGGGAGTTTCCGATTTTATTCCGATAGTCGTCCAAGGCGTTATTATGGAGAACGCTACTCCGTGAGACGCCAACGTTACGTCTTGGATTATCAGGATTACATGCAGAAAACCTATCTACTCTCACTCCGTGTAATGATTGTTGATGTTGAAACCGGACAGGTCGTCTGGGATGAGTCCTACCGGAGGAGCACCGCTGAGGCACATACCATCGGATCGTTCATTTTCTCACAGGTTGGACCGCAAGCGAATACGATTCGGGAACTCGGTAAACGTGCCGTATCAGAATTTACGCGCCAAATCTCTCCACATTATGAGAGCGAAGATAGATATTTAGTCAATTAGTCGTCAGTTATCGGTTATCAGCTACAAGCGGAAACCTTTATTAAACGAAAACCTCTTAACTGAAAACTGAAAGCGAACGTAGTGAGCGTACTGACAACTGATAACTATAAAAAAGGTGAATAGTGTGAAGGACGATAAAAACAGAACTGCATCGGTAGAAGTGGAAGGCAGGAAAAAAGGATGGGTAGGCAGGCATGCCCTGTTGATACTCGTTGTTCTGAGCTTGTTATCACCTTGCGTTGCGTGGTCGCAAAGTTTTGGGAAAAACAAAATTACCGGACAACGTTTCGATTGGCACATTCACCGGACAGAGCATTTCGACATCCACTATTATCCAAGTGAAGCGAAACTCGTGCCTATTATGGCGGCTATTGCCGAAGAAGCTTACGAAAAGCACAGCGAAGATTTTGAACATGAGCTGCAAGGCAGGACCCCCCTCATCCTTTACAAATCCCATAAAGACTTTCAGGAAACCAACATAATTCTCCAGGAACTGCACGAAGGGATTGGCGGTTTCGCTGAGCTATTTAAACACCGTATCGTTATACCGTTCACCGGATCCTTGGAAGCGTTTCGAGAGGTAATTTTTCACGAGCTCATTCATATTTTTCAATACGATATTATCTACCAGAAACCACATGCCCGTATCTATAGCGGCGAGTTCCTGTATTCCCCGCCAATTTGGTTTATGGAGGGAATGGCGGACTATTTTGCAGAAGACAATGATGCGATTGGAGAGATGGTCGTCCGAGATGCCAGCATGAATAACAATATCGTGCCACTACCGCAACTTCACAATTTCAACCGACTCAGTTCACCTTACATTGGATATAAGTTAGGGCAATTAGCGGTGGCGTATCTCACAGAAACGTATGGACGAGAGAAAATCGCTGAGATTTTGCAGGGGTTACGCCAAAGTCGCACAAAGGACATCAACCGTGTTTTCCAAGAGGTACTCGGCGTAGAACTCGAGGAATTTGATAAAGCGTGGCGGCAGACAGTCCGCAAACGCTACTGGCCCCTCATTGAGGATCGGGAATTGCCCGATCTGGTCGCAAAGAACCTTACCGAGGAATCTCGATACTCCCATAACATTAAACCTGTCTGGTCGCCAAGCGGCGATATTATCGCTTACGTCACAGGAAACGAAGGGTTTCTGGAAATCGTCCTGATGTCCGCAAAGACAGGTAAGCGCATCGAACGCGTCACCAAGCGGTTTTTCCGTGAGAAATACGAGGAAATCCGAACCGATTTCGGTGGATTTGGGAGAAGTCTCGCCTGGGCACCTGATGGCGACAGGATCGCATTCATCGCCAAACATCACGATGCAAATTACCTCCTTGAAGTCAATATTTTGACTGAGGAACTGACCCAATACTTCGAGTTAGATTTCGATAACGTCATTTCACCCGACTACGATGGCAGCGGTGAACGGATAATCTTTTCTGCCCTAAAAGAGGGGCAGTCGGATCTCTATATAATCGAATTGTTGACGGGTGAAGTGGACAGACTTACCTTCGACCCATTTAACGATACACATCCATCGTGGCATCCAATAACTGGCGAAATCGTCTACACTTCCGAACGAGGCGCGAAAAATAGACTGGTGCTGATAAACCGCAATCAAGGGACAGAACGCCTGCTGACCGATGGCACCTATAACGCCATCAGCCCAAGTTGGACACCCGATGGAAAATCAATCCTTTTCTGTTCAGATCGGCAGGGCATTTACGATATACACAAACTTGAAATGAGTCATCCGTCATCGGTTAACAGTGATCAGTTAAAAGAGGGTTCGGTTAAATCAGAAGATCCCTCAACTGATAACGCTCACAGCGAGGCAAACATGGAAACCGATAACGATTCCGCTGATAGCCATTCCGTCGTCTCTGCTGAAGACGATAGTGTAGAACCTGTGGGTTCTCGACCTGTGGAACTTGAGTTGACGCGCCTTACCAATATGATGACAGGTTGTTTCAATCCAAGTTTGGCTCCCGATGGTAAACATCTGCTGTTTAGTGCCTACCAGAATGGAAAATACGATGTCTGTATCATGGAGATTACCAAAGCGATTGCGGAAAAAATCGAGGTTTCGAGCGTGGCAGAACCCTCCGCAATTTTAACGGAAGAAGAACCAGAAAATTATAGGATTGCCAGACGAAAATATAGCACAAGCTCCTCTTTTGCTTTAGATGCGATCTTCCCGGATTTCAGTTTCGGGGCGGATGGCATCCTGAGAAGTACGGTCCAGGTCGTTGGCAGCGACATGTTAGGGAACCATCGTATCGGGCTTAGCGTCATGAACCAATCCAGCTACCTGACACCGGATTTTATCGCACAATACGGTTTTTTGACACACCGAACGGATGTTGGGGCAATGATTTATAACTACCATGAATACCATATCTTGGGGGGTATACAGAGAAGACGCGGCATTCTGCAGCGGATTACTGGACTCGGCGCATACCTCAATTATCCGTTTGACAGATACCATCGACTTGACTTTGCGTTCTCAATGTACTCGAAGCCGTTCTCTTTCAACTTCCAAACGCGCGAACCTTTGGATCCATTTGACGATAGAGGCTTGCTCACGATGGGGTCCGTTGCATTTGTTGGAGATACAACGATGTGGCGGGAGTGGGCACCGTATACAGGTTCGCGGTATCGTATTGAACTTGAGCAATCCTTCCCCGCACTCGGTAGTGAATTGTCACTCACAAATGTTATTTTTGATGCCCGACGCTATTTCGGGTTCAGCAGACGTTCTACCTTTGCAGCACGGTTACTGCTCGGTGGTAGTTTCGGGGGTGATAGATCCTATTTTTATCTCGGTGGGATTGATACACTACGCGGCTATAATTATGAGGAGTTAGTCGGAACACGCATCGGACTCCTTAACTTCGAGGTCCGTATTCCGTTCATAGATGTGCTTCATTTCGGATGGCCCGTCCAATGGACGATTGGCGGGATACGCGGAATTGCCTTCGCAGATTTGGGAGGGGCTTGGTCGGATTGGCAATATGGACCGGAGAATCCCTTCCAGATATTTGTTCGCGATAAAAATCGTATTCACCTTAAGGACGTTAAAGCCTCAATCGGGGCTGGACTGCGTTTGCAACTCGGTGTATTTTCAGTAGACTTCGCAGCAGCATGGCATACGGATCTGACGAGCGTTGAACCCGGTATGAAGTACCATCTCGGACTCGGGCAAGCTTTTTAAGCTGTTTAACGCTGGTTGCTTTCCTCCGTTGTCGGAAACCTGAATTGTAGCCTGCAACAATACACAAAAACACGCAGGCGGATATTTTAAACTATGGGCACCTGGGCTCCGCTACATTTACGCACAGGTTCTTGCTCGATCTCAGCAGCCCGTAATATAATGGAGGGCGGATCTACGGAGAGGCTCGTTGGTTATTCAACCTACCTCATCGAACCGCAAGGAATAATTAAAAAATGGATTCACGAACCAAACGCTTTATTATCACTGTCGCTATTCTCGCTGTCGTTGGCGGATTAGGTGCCATCTGGGTTAACCTTTATCCCGACTTCCTATGGTTTGAGGTAGTGAACTATTTCAGCGTTTACACTAAAATTCTCACAACAAAAATCTGGATCGGTGCAATTGTTGGCGTTTGCTATTTAGCGATCCTGCTAACCAACATTGCCTTAATCTATCGGTTCACACCCGCACATCTCAGTCCGGCTTTTATGGGCGGTGCGGATTTCATGGGGGGCGGCGCAGAAAATCCCGGTGATACGCGAAAAATGATTTACGGGGCACTCACACTGCTTGCCGTCCTTTTTAGTATCATGATGGGCTACGCAGCCAGCGACCGGTGGGAAATCTATCTACGCTATGCCAATGCTGAGAGTCTCACTTTCCCTGCCGCTACGCCTATTGTTGTAGAAGAAAGTCTCAATTCTGCCGAAATTCCTGTCTCGCAACTCGAACTCCAAGCGAAAAATATAAGGGTCGGAGATCAGATAAGCTTACAGGTAAACGGGACAAATCAGGACGCACGGGTTGAAGCTATTTTGAATGATGCTATCCGTTTGAATACGCCTGTTCAAATTGAACCCGGACAGAAAGCATTCTTGACATCTCCCGCGCGCGATCCTATCTTTGATAAGGATGTCGCCTATTACGTTTTCAGAATGCCGGCGGAACGCTATGTGTGCGGAACGCTTTTCGGTATCTTTATGTTGGTGACGATATTTGCGATCGTCATCTACTTTTTTCACGGGCTAATCACGGGAGATACCAGTCAGTTTCGGTTCCGTCCACCTTTCAATGTGAAAGCACATTTGTTCACGCTTGTGGGGTTGACACTCCTCTTCCGAGCATGGAACTACCGGTTTGCTATGTTTGACCTCCTCTACACGACAAACGATGTCGTCCGAGGGGGTGGTGGATACGCCGCAATGAAGGCGCGACTTCCTATTTTATATTTCTTGATTGGACTGACAATCCTGTGTGCCATCATTTTCATCATTAGTATCTTCTTAAAACGCAACACCCTCGCTTTTGGTGGATTCGCCGTGTTTCTGATTGCCGGATTCCTTGGACAGGTCTATCCGGTCGCTATACAGAGATGGCAGGTTGAACCCAGAAAACAGGTGTTAGAGGCGGACTATATCAACTACAACATCAAAGCAACGCTACAGGCGTATGGTTTGGCTGAGAATACTGTGACGGAAGAAGAATACCCGTTGACAGAGCAACTCAGTTATGATGATATAAGAAGTCCCGAAAACGCTTCTGTTTTCAATAGCATTCGTCTCTGGGATTGGCGACCCTTGCGCAGAACTTTCCGACAACTCCAAGAATTGCGGACACAGTATGATTTTAACGATGTCGATATCGATCGCTATGTCGTCGATGGTGAGATTCGGCAGGTAATGCTCTCTGGACGGGAACTCAATATCAACGAACTCCCAATCGAAATTAGAAATGACTGGTATAAGCAGACCTATACCTACACGCACGGCTACGGTGCCGTTGTGAGTCCCGTCAACGAAATTGATAATGGCAAACCTAACATGTACATTCAGGGATTGCCACCAATTGACTATGACGAGCAGTGGCAACATCGGTTCACCGAAACACCGGGACCCCGTATCTATTATGGTGAACGCACGGATCGCTATGTCATCGTTCATCCGGAACGCAGTCAAGGACTTGAGTTTGACTATCCGCAGGAAGGTCAACAATACGCCGAATACGCCTATCAAGGAAAGGGCGGGGTCCAACTGAACTCTTTCTGGCGTAAAATGGTATACATGCTTAAGTTCGATAACGAAATTAACTTCGTGCTACCCGGTGAAATTTCACCGACAAGTCGGATCCTCTACGAACGAAACATCAAAAACCGGATCCAAAAAATCGCACCCTTCTTACGATACGACGGAGACCCTTACATTATTATCCATAACGGTAGATTGGTTTGGATGATTGATGCCTATACGATCACGCACCGGTACCCTTATTCCGTTTCCATGCGAGAATTCGTCAGCGAGAGAAGGCGGCAAATTGCTGATACACAGCAAAACGCTGAACCGTGGGGGAACTACATCCGAAACTCTGTTAAAGTCGTCGTTGATGCTTACGATGGCACTGTCGATTTTTACGTTATGGAGCGGGAGCAGGATCCAATCGCAGAATGTTATCGACGGATTTTCCCGAACCTTTTCAAGTCGTTTGAGGAGATGCCGGAGGAGCTAAAGGCGCATATCCGATACCCGACCTCCATGTTCCTTATCCAAGCCCGCGTTTATCAGGATTACCACATGAAAGATCCCGTAACCTTCTACGCAGGTGAAGATAAATGGGAGATCGGCAGGGAGCTTTATGACAATACAGATGCCCAAACGCGACAGGCTTCCGCGCCTCCGCAACCGAGGAGTCCTTTCGCACCGCAGCAGGTCCCCCAAAGTTCCGGGGCAAATGGGCAACCCGTTGAACCCTATTATGTCGTTATCAGACTGCCGGGGCAGGAGCAATCGGAATTCATGTTAATGTTGCCGTTCACACCGCTCAACAAACCGAATCTTACTGCATGGCTCGCTGCCCGATGTGATTTGCCCCAATATGGGCAGCTCCTTGTTTACCGGTTCCCGAAAGGGAAACAGATCGCTGGACCGATGCAGGTGGAGAATTTTATTAGCCAAGAACCAGAAATTTCACAGCAGATTAGCCTCTGGAATACGCAGGGGTCCCGCGTCTTACGTGGAAATCTGTTGATTCTGCCGATGAATAACTCTCTGCTTTATGTTGAGCCTATCTATATACAATCCGAAGATGAAAAAACCGCTATTCCTGAATTACGGCGCGTCGTCATCGGATACGGGAACGAAGTCGTATGGGGTGAAACTCTTGAGGAGGCACTCGTCAAGATGTTCGGACAGGGAACAGGGTTCCAAACCACCGCTGCAACAGAAACAACTGACGACATTGACGTGGGAACCGATATTAGCACAGACCAGACCTCATTGCCAGGACTCATTGAACAGGCGAACCGTTATTTCAATGCAGGCCAGGATGCACTACGTGCTGGTAATTGGACAGAATATGGACGGTATCAGCGGCTTTTGGAGGAAACTTTACGTCAACTGGCTGAATAGTTATTGGCGATAACTAAAAGGGTTGCGTAGCAACCCCGGGGAATGCCATACGGCATTCATACCGTTGATTTACTGAAAACTATTAAAGGAGGTGAAACAGATGGCTCTCGATTGGAAACCACGGCACCGAGACATGATTATTGGAGATATACCATGGTTAGCCAGAATCAGTGATAAAGCCAATGCAAAACTGCAGGGGATCCTCGGTGAGTATATCTACCCGTGACCGCAGGATAAGATGTTCCTGGAGGAACACGAGATAAGTGCTGAGGCCTTTACTGAAATGGTGAAAAATAACCCCTCAGACGAGGAAATGATTGCAGCTATGAAGAAATTGGATAGCTAACTGAATAACGGTCAGTCGTCAGTTTTCGGTTAGAAGTTACCTCTCGTGACTGATAACTGATAACTGATGATTGATAAATTTTGTTCATATAGCCCGTCATGTAATGGAGGGCGGGTTTTGTAATATCTGTGAGAAGGCACAAGCCCGCAACATCGGCGCGGGCGCCTCGAACACGGAAACCGTTATTGCACAGATCGCGATATCTATCCATAAGGAAAATTTAAAAATTGGATTTAACAAAGTACCGAGACCAGATTAACGAGATTGACGACCAAATTTTAGGATTGCTACAGAAGCGCGCTGAGATTTCCAAGCGGGTCGGTGCCGTGAAGGCTGAAACAGGCATTGCGGAGGTCTATGTTCCGCATCGGCAGAAGCAGATTATTGAACGTTTGAAGAAACGGAATCAGGGGAAGTTCCCTGAAGCCGCACTTGAAACGATCTGGACCGAGATTTTATCTGCGTCCCGTTCCTTGCAAGATCTGGAGAGAGTGGCGTTCCTCGGACCGGTTGGCAGTTTCGGGCACTTGGCGGCTCTCTCTCATTTCGGTACATCAACTGAGTTTATCCCTGTTCACCCACAGGTTGAAATTTTTACTGAGGTTGAAGCGGGGAGGGCGGACTACGGGGTGGTGGCTATTGAAAATTCAGCGCACGGCACTGTTCGTGATGTTTTAGAACGCTTTCAACGGACACCGTTGTGGATTTGTGCAGAGACATTCCAACCGATAAAACAGCACCTTTTATCAAGGTCACCGCTCGCGGAAGTTCGGTGTATCTATTCACATCCACAACCTTTCGCACAATGTAAGACATGGTTAAGGCAGCATCTCAGTGGTGCTGAGCAGATCGAGGTTGTGAGTACATCGGAGGCAGCACAGCGCGCCGCGCAAGAGCCGTCAGCAGCTGCCATTGCAAGTGAACTCGCAAGTGAACTTTATGAGGTTCCAATCATCGCAAACTCGATTATGGATGAACCTGATAACACAACCCGCTTCTTTGTCATCGGAAAGCATATTCCAGATCCGAGCGGACATGATCGGACTGCCCTGTTTTTCGCAATTCCGGACAAGGTTGGCGCACTACACCAAGCCTTGGGTATTTTAGAACAGGCACAATTGAATCTGAGTTATTTAGAATCTTTGCCGTCCCGAGCCAAACCCTGGGAATATATCTTCTTTACTGAGATGGAAGGGCATATTGCTGAAGAACGCGTCATCATCGCGATTGAGCAACTTGAGGAATTGTGTCGGAACGTCAATGTTCTCGGATCCTATCCACGCGGAACTTTTTAATTTATTCTGCTTGACTAACCCAAACCTGTAGCCCGTAAGCGTAGCGGAGGGCGGATATACGGAGAGGTGCTTGAAAATCCAAACTCACCTCACCGATCCGCAAGGAAAAATTAAAAATCCGCAAGGAAAAATTAAAAAGCAAATTCATGCGCGCGCCAACGAACTTGGATTTGAACTCGTCGGAATTACACCCGCAGCGCACAGTGAAACGATCACACGGTATCAGCAGTGGATAGAAAGCGGGTACGCCGGGGAGATGCGTTATCTTGAAAAGCATCTCCCGCTTAAGACAGATGTCCGGCGATTGTTGGCAGAGGCGAAATCTGTTATTAGTCTCGCCATGAATTATTATACACTTGATCCATCAGAGGCACTGACACAAGATCCCGGACGGGGCCAGATCTCCCGCTACGCGTGGGGTGATGATTATCACGAACTTATTCGTGAACGCCTTTTAAAACTTGTTACTTTTATTAAACAGACGGCTGAAACTGAATTACGAACCCGCGTATGTGTTGATACCGCGCCTATTATTGAAAGGGAGTACGCACAGAAAGCAGGCATCGGATGGATCGGTAAAAATACGAACTTGATTCATTGGCGTTCCGGTTCTTGGTATTTTCTGGCGGAGGTCCTCATTGATGTTGCCTTCGAATACAACCTGCCGGATCTGCGTGGAAGTTGTGGCACTTGTACGCGTTGTATTGAAGCGTGCCCAACGGACGCAATTGTTGAACCGAATCTGCTCGATGCTCGGCTCTGTATCTCTTATCTGACAATCGAGTTGAAGGGGAGTATACCGAAGGCACTGCGCCCCAAGGTCGGGAATTTAATTTTTGGCTGCGACATCTGCCAAGAAGTCTGTCCCTGGAACAGTAAGGCGGTGCCGACAACCGAACGGGCATTTCAGCCGCGCGATGGAAACCTCGCTCCCGAGTTACTCTCGCTTGTTGGTATGACGCAACAGGAATTTAGTCAACGATTCAAAGGGAGTCCAATCAAACGTGCGAAACGTCGAGGGTTCTTGCGAAATGTCCTTGTTGCCATCGGTAATTGGGGCGCACGGCGTGCTGTTCCGGCACTGGAAGGCGCATTAGCGGATCACGAACCTTTAATCCGCGGTCATGCTGCTTGGGCGTTGGGAAAAATCGGAGGCAAAACCGCCAAGCGGGTATTGCAAACGCGACTCACTGTTGAAACCGATCAAGGGGTTATCACTGAAATTCAGGACGCACTCACCGAAGCAGTTTAGGGAGTCTTCGGTTGACAACTATAAAAGGGAGAGATGACAAAAATGCGTGAGACAACTGGACATCAAATCCCAGCCCCCGGGGCTGGCACAAATGGACTCGCATGGCAAGGAACATCGCTCTGGAGTGTTGAAGGGGTTGGACCTATCCACAAGATCCACTCTGAAACCGGCGAAGTTGAACTAACGCTTACGCCTCCCTACCCCGGCAGTTCTGGCATAGAATGGGACGGTGAGCATCTCTGGTATAATAGTATATGGCAACAAACTTTCTACAAACTCACAATTCCTGAACTGGAAGTCGTTACAACATTTTCATCGCCTGGGGAAGGACCACACGGATTGGCTTATGATGGCGAGCATCTCTGGAGTGTTGACATGAACACGAGCCGGTTCATCAAACAGTGCCCTGAGACTGGCGAAATCCTTGCTGAATTTCAGACACCAGGGGGTCGCGCACACGGATTGGCGTGGGATGGTGAGGCACTTTGGAACGCCGATACGAACGACCATATTGTTTACCGAATCCACCCCGAATCCGGTGAGGTGCTTAATAAAATCGCATGTCCAAGCGAACCACATGGACTTACTTGGGATGGCACGGCTTTATGGTACGGTGATGATAAAGCAAAGACAATCTGTAGCCTCAGTATATCGGCGTAACATTGGGCGTTCACGGATAGGAGTGTTCGACAAATGAGGTGGTGAGTTCAATTTTGGGGGTAAAACCCAGATTTTTACGATTTTCCCAGAATTATGCACCCTTTTGGGCTATAAATTGTGTCACTAAAATTAAGGACAAGGAAGGTTCATTACAACAGAATTCAAGAAAAACGTTACCAATCAAAACAGTTCACCTTAACTCACGCCTGTTTTGTCGGTTCAGTGCATCAGGTAATGTCTAATAGCGGGGGAAGAGAATTGAGAAAATTACAAATAACCATGCTAACCCTATTCTTCGGAATTGGGTTGATTGTGCAAAGCAGTGCTGACCGAGTGCAACTCAACACGAGTGCTGCTGTAATCCAGGATCGTTTCGGTGCGAGTGTCGGTATTAGCGGTGATTACGCAGTAGTGGGGGTTCCAAATGACGATACCGACTTCGGCAGGGACACGGGCTCGCTTCAGGTCTTTTTGCGCACCGAAACCGGATGGGTTCAACATGAAAAATTGTTCGCCAGCGATGCCGAGGCGGGAGACCGATTCGGCACAGCACTCGCGATGAGTGGCGATTACCTCGTCGCTGGTGCCCCGATGAACGATGGAGTCGGAAGGAACTCAGGTGCCGCTTATGTCTTTAGACGACAAGGGACTGAATGGATAGAGCAAGCCAAACTCCTCTCGCCTGAGGAGACACGTGGGGACTATTTCGGTATCTCGGTGGCGATTGATGAAGATACCGTTCTCGTGGGATCCCACCGGACAAACGAACCTTTGGCGGATGGCGGGTCTGTCTACGTTTTTGAGAGGAACGGAGAGACTTGGAATCAGACAGCCAAACTCACTGCACCGGATGCATCTAACTTCGCATACTTCGGTTTTTCCATTGGAATCGATGGAGATACCGCTATTATTGGGGCAACTCGTGATGATGAAGCTGGGCAGGATGCCGGTGCTGCTTATGTGTTCGTCCGGAACCAATTCGGATGGCTACCCCAAGCGAAACTCATTGGAAACAACACCGAAGCGGAAGATAGATTTGGATACGCAGTCGATGTTGATGGGGATTTCGCCATTGTGGCCTCACCTAAAAACAAAGGGACTGGTGCTGCTTACATCTATAGGCGTGAAGGGACCGAGTGGGAGCAAAAAAGGAACCGCGTTCGTTTTCGCATGATTCCCATCGACCCTGATGGCGCGAGCACTTTCGGTGTTTCTGTAGACATCAAAGGGGAAACCGCTGTTATTGGCGCGACAGGAGGTAATGTTGGTGACGATGTCACCGGTGCCGCTTATGTCTTTACGCAAAATGAACCGCCATTTTGGAATCAACACACAAAGTTAGTCGCGGGGGACAGAGAGGCTGGCGACCAGCTCGGATTCGCTGTCGCAATCGGTGAGAATGAAGTGATCGCCGGCGCGCCACTGCAAGATGCGGGTGGGTTGTCCTCCGGTGCCGCGTATATCTTTGAACAAAGAGAAGATGGATCGTGGGTAGAGAGCGGTAAGCTCAGTGATGGTGAGACCGCTTCAGAAGATCAATTCGGAATATCTGTTGCTATCAGCGGCAACTTCGCTATCTCTGGCGCACAGCAGGATGATGACATCGCACCGAACGCGGGAGCAGTGTACGTCTTTGAGCGCGCTGGCACACTCTGGCTGCAACGCAAGAAACTTACGACCGACGACGCAAAGGCGGGCGATATGTTCGGGAATGCTGTCGCAATGGATGGCACAACCGTCCTTGTTGGCGCACCTGGGGTCGATGAGGCAGGACCGGAGGCTGGCGCGGCATACATTTTCGTGCAGGTCGGCGATGAATGGATTCAACAGGCGCGATTAATCGGTAGCGACATCGGAATCTTTGATCAGTTCGGATCTGCTGTTGCGGTACATGGAGATACTGCTGTCGTCGGTGCCTATGGAAAGGATGAGGTTGGCACGGATTCGGGGGCCGCTTATGTCTTTATCCGAAACGGAGCCTCTTGGACACAACAGGCGAAACTCGTGCACCCAGGGGCTGTGCCGGGCGACCAGTTTGGCTTTGCTGTTTCTGTCTATGACGATAATATCCTCGTCGGTGCCCATGAGAGCGACGCAGCGGGCCCCGATTCGGGTGCCGTCTATCTCTTTACACGCAATGGGGGCACATGGATACAAGATTTGCTGATTCTGCCCAATGATATTGGTATCGGCGACAGATTCGGTTACTCTATTAGTTTAACGAACGGGGCTGCTATCATCGGTTCCCCCAGAGAGGATCGAAGTCTTAATGACCTCGGTGCCGCTTATGTTTTTGTGGAGACACGAGATGCTTGGGTCCAACAGGCAAAGTTAACCGCCTCCGATGGCGATGCTGGAGATGAATTCGGCTCAGCCGTCGCAATTCACGAAGATACCGCAATCGTCGGGGCATGGAAGGATAACCATCCCCTGCAGGATCCGCATGATGATCCAAACGTACTAATAGACAGGGGGGCGGCTTACTCCTTTTTACGCGACGGGTTGTCTTGGGTACAGAAGCGCCGAATTGAAGCCGCTGGCACAAACCGATCGGATCTGTTTGGAGCCGCTGTTGCGATCAAAGGCTCGTTTGCTATCGTCGGTGCCTCAGGGAGCGACAATGCCGGTGATAACTCTGGCTCCGCGTTTATCTTTAACCCAATTGACCTCGGCTTCCGTGCTGCGGATGTCCCCTTCTCTGTGGATCCATCTTCGCATTTGCTCTCGATGCTTGGGTTTATCAAACAGACAACAATTCTCCAGAATTATCCGAATCCTTTTAACCCAGAGACGTGGTTCCCCTACGATCTTGCAGAGGTAGCAGAAGTTACTCTCAAAATCTACGATGTCCGTGGTGGGCTTGTCCGTCAATTGAATATTGGGTTACAGGAACCGGGCAGGTATCGAAGTCAAGAAAAAGCCGCGTACTGGGATGGGAGAGACCAGTATGGCACGAAGGTCGCAAGCGGCATCTACTTCTACACATTTACTGCGGGCGATTTCCAACGCACCCGTCGGATGGTAATCCTGAAGTAGTCTTTTAACTATGGGCTCCCGGGCTGCTGCGTCCATTGTCCTTGCAGGTTTTCGGTCACGTCACAACGGATTTGGAAACTTGTATCTACAAGAAAACAAGCCTGAAACGAAGTGGAAGGGTTTTTGCTTGGGCGTTTCTTCAGCTCGAACACGAGAACCGTTAAAGTCCAAATCCTATTGCTTATCCGCAAGGTATAATTAAAAAATGAACCAAAGTATCGGCTATGATGATTTACAAACCCATATCCGTCAACTGGAAGCCCCTGAAATCGAGACATGGGAAAATCAGTATAGCCACCGAGATTACACGATTGAGATGACCAACTTAGAGTTCACTGCGGTATGTCCTAAAACCGGGTTACCGGATTTCGCAACCCTCTGTATCACTTACGTGCCAAACCAGTACTGCGTTGAACTAAAATCGTTGAAGGAATACTTCCTTTTCTACCGAGATGTCGGTATCTTTCATGAGCACGTCGTGAATAAGGTGCTTGAGGATTTTGTGGAAGCCTGCCAGCCGCGGAAGGCAGAAGTCGTCGGTGATTTTAACATCCGCGGCGGCATCAAAACGGTTGTGCGTGCAAGCTATCAGGGTTAAGGTTATCGGTTGAGAGGGTTTCTTTAGCACCAAACCCGTAGCTTGCAACAACGGCGCAAGCGGATATACGGAAAGGCACTTCAAAGTTCAAACCTGCCTCACCGAACCGCAAGGTAAGCTTAAAATATTGGGACGGAACGACCTATTCGAGCGGACTCGTAAAGCGCATCGAAGATCTTCGCGATGTTCAACACCTCTTCAGCGGGCACAGGAGACGGCAATCCCTCTCGAACAGCCGTGTGGAACGATTCAAATTCGCTCGGTAATCCTTTGAGCAGTTTCGGGGTATAATTCACCATCTCATCTTTTTTATCAAGGTAAATCTGAAGCGGTTCGTAAGTCGCCCCGGCTAAATCTCCCATGAAGAACGTCCCGCCGATGTTCTCGATATGCGATGCCCACGCCGTTTCCAAAGTCACCGTCAAGCCGCCTTCGAAGTTGATGGTGCCCATCGCGAAATCTTCCACCTCAAATTCTTCAGGATCCCATTTCCCCCACGGATTGATGACATTCTCTTTATGCCCAAACTTCGTTGCCGTCACGCCGAACGCCTCAATGGGTTTCGGACAGCCGATCATCCAGAGCAACACATCAAGGATATGCACCCCGATATCAATCAGTGGGCCGCCACCCGCGATAGCTTTGCTGAGAAAAGAGGGTGAGGCAGGGACACCACGGCGTCGCATTGACATCGCACGGGCATAGTAGATGTCTCCAAAGAAACCTTCATCATAGAGTTTGCGGAGGGTGCGTGCCTCAGCACGGAACCGAGATTGTAACCCGATCTGTAGGACTTTACCGCTCGCTTTTTGTGCATCCACCATCGCTTGTCCATCAATCGCATTAGCAGCGATCGGCTTTTCACAGATAACGTGTTTTCCCGCTTTCAACGCTGCAATCGTTGGACCCGCGTGGAAATTATTCGGCGTGCAAACGCTCACGGCGTCCAACTCGTCCATCGCTGCCAATTCCTCGTAATCACTGAAAACGTGCGGGATGTCGTGCTCTTTGGCGAATGCTTTCGCTCGGGTTTCGTCAATGTCGCACGCTGCGATAATCGAAACACCTTTGACCCCTTTATGGCCCGGAAGATGTTTACCGCCAGCAATGCCACCACAACCAACAATACCTACCTTGACTTCTTTCATCTTTTAATTTTTCCTTGCGGTTAAATGAAGTGGGTTTGGTGTTTGATGTTCTTTTCTCAAAAATCTGCCCTCCACTTCGTTATGGGCT
This sequence comes from Candidatus Poribacteria bacterium, assembly GCA_009839745.1. NCBI lineage: Bacteria > Candidatus Poribacteria > Candidatus Poribacteria bacterium. The sequence goes on along the minus strand of VXPE01000054.1, from coordinate 70,592 downwards.
ATGTACTTAGGACAATCAAGACGCTGTCCTTCTGGTTTTCTTCTTCTCAAATCGTGGTGATCTGCGGGGCTTGTTCCAAGTTCAGATTATGCGCTGCTGCCCATTCTGAACCCGCCCAGTGGACACCGTTCGGATCGCGCCTGCCCTGTGTATCCGTGGAAGCACCGAGAAACTGCCTGCCGAGATCGTCTAAGTTTTCCGTTAATGTTTCATCCGGTTGCAGGCTATCGTTGTAATAGCGCAGATAGTAATCCGGCTTAATCCAGCGATAATGATACCCGTAGATGACGACTTTAGAGATATTCTCTCTGAAATTCAGTCCCGCGGCATGATAGATACGGCTTTCAAACAGAAACGCATCTCCTGCGTGGAGGCGCGGTTCGTCATATACAGGTGGGTCAACTTCACCCTCGAGGATACCCAACGGTTTACTCAGTTTATGGCTCTTTCGGATAAACCACGTCGCACCCGAGTTCGGCACACTGAAGTCCGTTAAGCAGTAGCCTACCTTCAAACCGACGCGCGGACACCCTGCGTGCCCAACGTCCAGATGCACACCGACATCTCGATGCCAATTGCGGTTGTCAGGTTTTTCGGGTGCTTGTGGGTGTTTATGGATAAGTGCGGTGTTCGTGATGTGGATATTTGTACCGAGCAGTTGCAGGATCAATGGCACTGCCTTCGACTGTGTCGCAAGGTCAGCGAATGCGGGTTCTTGCACCAACCCGTCTCGCCGATGTGCGTAGTAGCCGTGGTACTCAAACGATTCCATGAGCCGGTCACCTGTCTCGGTTAAGCGTTGAATCATTTCACTGTCGATTGCTGAACGCACGATGAGGTAACCGTTCTCCTCGAATTCTTGGCGTTGTGTCTCTGTCAACTGAACAAATTCCATTTTTTAATTTTTCCTTGCGGTTCGGTCAGCTGGGTTTCGTCCTTAATGTTCCGTTCCGTATATCTGCTCTCCATTTCATTACGAGCTGCGCGTTTTCTTTAGCCTGTAGAAAGTTGATAGACATTTAAAAGTATGCTATCATAAATGCCAAACAATGTCTATCGCAATAATTAAAAAAATGAAAGTGAATCTTTTTCGCCTTTCTTTCCTCATTTTCTTATCGATAGCGTGTCTTGCACCAGCAGAAGAAGGAAACCAACCCGACAAGGCTGCGCGCACCTACGAAGCAGGCTTGCAGGCACTCACGCAGGGGAAAAACCGTGAGGCGTTTGCAGCGTTTCAGCGGGCAGTAAAACTGGATCCAACGCTCGCTGACTCACACTATCAACTTGGGGTGCTTTACGGTAAACAATCGCAATGGAAACCAGCCATTGATGCACTCCAGACTGCGATTAACCTCACCCCCGATTTCGCCGCTGCCCACGTTCGTCTCGGCGAGGCATACCTTATCGGTATGGCGAGTGCTAAAGAGGCGACTGAACCCTTGGAACGCGCACTACAATTGCAGCCTGATCTCTCGCGCGCACGAAGACTTTTAGGCGCGGCATATCTCCGGCAGAACCGAATCGACGATGCGATGCGTCACCTTAAACAGTTGGTGCAGGATAGTGAAGCCAGGTATCTCCTCGGTCTTGCCTATTTCCAAAAGGAAGATTTTACACACGCAATACCGCATTTTGAAGCCGTCATAAAACGCAAAAGTCGACACGCCAAAGCGCATTTCAATCTTGGAAATTGTTATCTCCGCACGGGTAAAATTGCTGAAGGGCGCACGACACTCCGCGCATTTGAAAAACTCATGCGCGAAGAGGAACAACTATCAGCGCTGCAACGTTTAGTCCGCAACGATCCGCAACGCCTTCAACCTCGTTATGAGCTTGCAGAACTCCTTATAAAAAGAACGGAATGGGAACTCGCGACGACGGAACTTAAAGCATGTCTTGCCATTGCACCGCACGATGAAAAAGCATCTGAGCTGCTGGGTTACATTTACCTGCAAACAGAGGCGTATCTGGAGGCACTTGAAGTCTATGGAGGGCTCGTTGAGGCACACCCAGAGAGCGCGATATACCGGAACAGTCTCGGCATTGTCTATATGATGCAGAAAAGACCTCGACAGGCGATCACGCAATTTGAAACGGCGACACGACTCGGCACAACGAATCCACAACTTTACCGAAACTTAGCAAACGCTTATCGTCAAATCGGCGAACGGGCGAAGGCAGAACAGGCGTATCAGCATTACCGCTTTTTAAACGATTGAATCTGAGCCGCTGCGTCCGTTGTCCTTGCGGATTCCCAATTGCGAACAGACCTTTCATAACCTAAAGTAGGTTTCTTAACTTAACCGAAAACCATCGTGGAACGAAGTGGAACGATGTCCAGATTTAATAAATTAAAAACCAATTTTCGACCCGCATGGTTGAATAAAAAAAGTATAGAGCGGACAGAGCGTGCCGACGTGTGCGTTATCGGTTCTGGAGCGGGAGGCGCCGTCGTCGCCAAGGAACTCGCTGAAGCCGGACTATCGGTAATTATTTTAGAGGCAGGGGAAAATCACGATCCAAGTACCTTCGGCAGTTACGAGCCGGAAATGCTGCGGCGTCTTTTCTGGGATAGCGGTTTACGGGGCACACAGGACAACGCAATTGTCATTTCGCAAGGCAAAGGCGTTGGCGGTTCAACGGTCCATAATCTCTGTTATGCCGTTCGTCCACCGCAAGCACTCTTATACAGGTGGCAAGTTCCAGAAATTTGGCCCCACTACAATCAAGTGGAGCAGACGCTCGGCGTTACACAGATGCAGGAAACAGACGTGAATCTATTGAACGCTGTTGTTCGCTATGGGTGTGAGGCGATGCGGTGGCGCGGTGGATTGCAAAGCCATAATCGCGGCGAATGCGCTGCATGTGGTGCTCAATGTCTTTTTGGGTGTCCTGTTTCCAAAGCCCCACAAAATGGTTCGAGAGGAACAGGCAAGCAGAGCATGGCGGTCACGTATATCCCTTTAGCACGTGCCGCAGGTGCGAAACTTCACAGCGACTGTATGGCTGAAAAAATTCATGAGGAGAAAGGCAGGGTGATTGGTGTATCCGCTCGATTGCCATCGGGCAGATTGCATGTTCAAAGCGATATAGTGGTGCTCGCCGCTGGCGCAATCAACTCGCCACAACTCTGGTTAAAAAGCAGACTGCCTAACGCGAACCGACGGGTCGGAAAAAATCTCCACTTGCATCCTGCTGTCTTTGTTGGTGGTGTCTTTAACGAAACGATTGATGGACATCTCGGCATCCCACAAAGTTACTATATTGATCACTTTCTGGATTTGAGACGCAGACCGGACAGTGGTTATCTGCTCATGCCGGCTTTCGGTTCACAGATGATAGTAGCGGCAAGCCTGCCGGGTTTCGGTAAAAATCATCGAGAATTCATGGAACGCTATCGTCACATTGCTGCGCTCCTTGTCCTTTTGCATGACAGAACAACCGGACGGGTATCGGTAGATTATAAGGGGACTCCGAACATTGCATACCGACTGCGCCGTTCGGATAGGAAGGTATTGGCGGAAGGAATAATCAACGCCGCGCACCTCCTTTTCGCCGCAGGGGCAACAGAGGTGCTACTGCCTTACACACAACATTTTCCTATCAAAACAGAGGTCGATCTTGAGATTATTCGCCAACGCGGCATCGTGCCAAACGACATCATGTTGGCTTCCAGTCATCCCCAGGGGACACTTCAGATGGGCGAAAATCCGAACAGGAGCGTCGTTAATCTTTCAGGGGAATCCCACGCGGTGAAAGGTTTATTCGTTGCTGATGCGAGTCTTTTCCCAAACTCCGTCGGTATACCACCGACGTTGACGATCGCCGCGCTCGCTACACATGTCGCAGGTCAGATAATTAAGAGGAACATGGTATAAGATTCTCGCTTTGGAAGGATGGGAAAATGGAACAAAAAGACTGTAAAGCTGAAAGGAGAGAGGACGCGAAAACTGGAGTGGATGAGAGAGAAGGAGGGAACGGAAATCTTTCATCCAATTCTTCGCTTTTTCTATCTGCCGTTCCCTCCCTTTCACTCGGCAACTTTCCAACACCGGTGGCGCGGCTCTCGAACCTGGAGCGTGCCCTCGGTTTAAAGTCGCTCTGGATAAAGCGGGACGACCTCAGTGGTCGGTTAGGTGGGGGTAACAAGGTCCGTAAATTGGAATACATGTTCGCAGCAGCACAGGCATCTCCCGATGGAGACGAGAAAAAGAATCTTTTTACAATCGGGCCGACAGGTTCTAACCATGTCCGGGCGACAGCGGTTTATGGGAAAGCATCGGGATTTCGTGTAGAATGTTTGCTCTTTAAACAACCCCCGACTGAGTATTCTGAGGCAAACTATCGCAAAATTTGTGAAAATGCCTACCGGGTCTACGAAGTGAAACGTATGAGCACAATGTTCGCGCGTTACGCATATCAACAGGCTAAAACGGTGCTTGGGATCGGAGAGGAACGCTACTTCATTCCAGCGGGTGGCTCCTCACCGCTCGGTTCTGTGGGGTATGTGAAAGCGGTTTCGGAATTGAAGGCCCAGATTGAGGCGGATATCTTGCCAGAGCCGCGGTTCATCTTCGTTCCAGTAGGGACTTGCGGAACCATAGCAGGTTTGATCGTCGGCGTGCGACTTGCGGGATTGCGCACTCAAATCGTCGGTGTCCGTGTTGCTGACGCAGTGGTTGCAAACACATGGGCAATCTCCCGTATGGTGCGCCGTATCCTGCGTCTCATCGGTGCAGTGGACGCTCATGACATCAATCCACGCCGTATTGAACTCTGGCACAACGATTTTGGAAGAGGGTATGCTGTTCCAACGGAAGCCGGCACGCAGGCAGTCGCGATGATGCGTGAGCATGAAGGCATTACGCTTGAGAATACCTACACCGGTAAGACGTTAGCAGGACTCGCTCACTACATAAAGGAGCAGGGATGCGAAGGCGAGCACGTCCTGTTCTGGAATACGTATGGCACAATCTGAAACGCAACCGCACCGGATTCCGAACAAACACCATTGGCTAAACTATAGCTGCCCTACATAAAACTTGATAACCTCAGCAAAGTAGTGTATAATTCGACCCTAAATGCCAAAGGAAAAAGTATATGGAAACAGAGAACGGTAAACCCAGTTTTGTTCAGGCGGGTATGTCCATCATCGACTGCGACCTCCATAATCGGCTCCCGTCACATCAGATGCTCTATCCCTACCTATCCGATTATTGGTGCGACTATTGCGAGGAATCCGGCTTCCCCGGACCCGATGCAGACGACTATCCTGACGGTGTCCCGACTTCATCACGCCCAGAAATTATACATCCCTCGGAAGATCATCCCGCCTCGGATTTAGCACGCCTGCGTAAGCATGCACTCGATTATTGGGAGGTCGAATACGGCATACTCACCTGTGGCTATCGGGTCCAGAGCGTACACAACGAAGATTTCGCAGCGGCACTCGCTTCGGCAGTCAACGATTGGCAGATTGAACACTATCTGGATCCTGAACCTCGCTTACGTGGTTCCTTGATTGTGCCGAGCCAAAACCCAGAACTCGCCGCGAGGGAAATTGAGCGTTTGGGAGGACATCCGAGGTTCGTCCAAGTGATGCTACCCGCCCGATCGCAAGTCCCTTATGGCAACAGACGCTATCATCCGATCTACGCCGCGGCTGTGCGTCATGGATTGGCAATCGGCATCCATTACGGTGGTGCACCCGGCCTACCACCGACCTCCGTCGGATGGACCTCGACCTATCTGGAGGAATACGTCGGTATGTCCCAGGTATTTCAGGCACAGGTGCTGAGTCTCGTGTCAGAGGGAGTCTTTGAGGTGTTTCCTGACTTACGTGTTGCGCTCATAGAGACTGGCGTTACTTGGATGCCGTCGCTCATGTGGCGGTTCGATAAAGAGTGGCGCGGCTTACGACATCTGACCCCTTGGGTCAAACAGCCACCCTCAGCGTATATCCGTCAACACATGCGCATGACGCTCCAACCCATCGATGCCCCGCCAACCGCGGCGGAACTCCTTCAGATCGTCGGTCAACTCGATTCCGAGGACATGTTGATGTTCTCAAGCGACTATCCGCACTGGCATTTCGACTCTCCCGAAGAGGCATTTCCTACACAGTTACCCCAATCGTTGGCACGCAAAATCTTGTCCGAAAATGCGAAGGAATTCTATCACTTAAATTGTTAGATCAGACGTATGTGAAGTACCACTTTCTTTTTCACGCTGAATCAATGGACACGTTGATGCCAACCTATCAATACGAGTGGAAAAGCATTTTCTGTGAACCTTGGTTAAAGGTCGGCTTTGGGAGTGCCAAAGGGCTTATTCACGTCAGTGAAGATTTTGAGGATGAGCTCCCAGATTTCAAACTTGCCTTTTCACCACCGAGATCCATTTGACAGATTGATCATTGCACAAGCCCTTGTTGAAGATCTTCCAATAATTAGGACCGACACGGCTTTTGAGGCTTACGGGATACGCAGAGAATGGTGAATCCAATAGATGTCGCCTCACCATTTTTTCTTGACATTTGGATAAAATTCTATATAATGGAAAAATTAAATTCATTAGTTCGTGGAGAGTTCTCGGTAAATCCGCGATGCCCCCAAATTTTTCATTAGAATTGAAAGGACTGATTTGTTAAGCAATGACTCTCAAGGAACACATTAACGACATATGCGAAAGTTTAGAAAAAGGGGAACTTCCACCAAATGAGGCTGCAGTCTGTGATGACATCGTGCGTAGGCTGGTTCATGAATTGGGGTGGCCGAGATTCCAATCACAGATTGTCTATCCTCAGTACCCTGTTGAGGGGGGGAAAGTTGACTTTGCCTTATGTCACCCACCGTCGGAGCCCTGCGTTTTCATTGAGGTTAAGAAAGTCGGACATATTGATGCAAATGCAGAGGATCAATTGTTTAGATATGCTTTTCGCAGCGGGGTACCGATCGCTATTCTCACCGATGGACGAGAATGGCACTTTTTTTACCCAATTGGACAGGGCAACTACAAAGAGCGCAAAGTACACGGGATCGATCTAACGAAAAATGATAGTGAGGAAAGTGCCACGCGTCTTGACAGATACCTAAACTACGAATCAATACGGACGAGTGAAGCTATTGAGGCAATCAAGAAGGACTATGAAACGGTTGTTCAGCAAAGGCGGGTTGCAATACAGTTACCGGAAGCATGGAGTAAATTAGTAGAAGAAGCAGATGAGTTTTTATTAGATGTTGTGGCAGAGAAGGTGGAAAGTCTGTGTGGATATAGACCTGTCGATGAACAAGTATTAAGTTTTCTGAAAAGCCTCGAAAGAGAAACCGAACTGGATCGGCAAGAAGCCTTCTCTCCATCTGCTCCATCTGGAGAATCGACACAATCCCGTACGCATAGAACACAGAAGACACCGCAGACACGTCTTGTTGTTACTATGCCCGATCGACAGGTAATTGATCATAACACTGCAGCAACTACCTTCACTGAAGTAATTGAAAAATTTGGAATAGAGCGGGTGAGGGATCTGAATAAATCAGACATCATCCCTATCATATCAACCGACAAAAATGACAAATACACCCAACGCGAATCCGGACGATATTACATAATGACTCACAATAGCACTAAGAAGAAAAAAATCCTTCTTGAGGAAATTGCCGCAGATCTCGGTGAGCCACTGAAAGTAGAAATTGTTTAAGGAATTTTAAGGTTGCTAATGCTTTGTCCACTTTAAATGATGGGTGAAACGTAAAATGATGGGTGAAACGTATTCAGCGCGTCTGGATATTCCGATGTTTGCTGAGTTTTTATAAGGACGAGTTCCGAAGCGCGACGTTTCCATCCACCAACTTTGGCATGACAAAGCACTATATTCCTGAGGAAGTACTCTCCATGATTGGAATAGAAGACATTGACTACCTTTCAAATCAACTCATTACATATATAGGCAATAAGCGTTCGCTGCTGGGTCATATAGGCAGAGCAGTTGTACAAGTGAAAAAACGAATAGGTAAATCCCACCTTCGTGTATTTGACGCTTTCAGTGGTTCTGGTATTGTCTCCCGGTTTATGAAAGCTCATACCTCGTATCTTGCAAGCAATGATTTTGAAGACTATGCTGCATCAATATCAAGATGCTATCTCCAAAACCGCAGTTCAGTTGATTTAACTACAATTGCCAAAATTATTGCAGAACTCAATCACCGTGTGAATGAATCATCTCCTAAAGGATTTATTGAGAGACTTTATGCCCCTGAAGATGAATCAAGAATTACGCGAAACGATCGAGTTTTCTACACACGCGATAATGCCCGCCGGCTGGATAATTATCGTAGAATGGTTGAGGACTACCCCTTAAACTTTCGTGATTCACTGTTAGGACCTTTGCTTAGTAAAGCATCTGTCCACTCAAACACTTCAGGAATATTTAAGGGCTTCTACAAAAACAAGATGACTGGAATTGGGCAATACGGGGGAACTAACTCCGATGCACTAAGTCGTATTAAAGGGCAAATTGAACTGGAACCGCCTGTCCTAAGCCAATTTGAATGTGATTACGAGGTGTATCATGACGACACAAATAAAGTCGCTAATCAGATAAGGGAACTTGATTTGACTTATATTGATCCCCCTTACAATCAACATCCTTATGGTTCAAACTACTTTATGCTAAATTTACTTGTGCATTATAAAGAACCTACAGAGATAAGTCGAATATCAGGTATTCCAAAAGGCTGGAAACGCTCGGGCTATAATGTTCAAACAAAATCTAAAGAACTATTTAAGGATCTACTGCATACACTTGACACACGCTTTTTTCTTATTTCCTTTAATAATGAAGGGTTTATTCCGCCAGATGAGATGCGTGCTATGCTCCGAAAAATAGGCACTGTTGATGAGTTTGAGATTCGGTACAATACATTTCGTGGATCGAGGAATCTAAGAAACCGAAACATTCATGTTACTGAGCAGTTATTTCTTGTAGAGAGGAATTTCAATGGGAAATAAAGAGCGACTGCGAGAAGCGCGGACAGACACTGTAATCAACGCAACGGCTAAACAGCAAGAAAGTGAACTTATTCAGGCACTGTACAAGGTTGTTGAATACTTGGAAGACAGATTTGAGAAAAGAATCACTTTAATTCATAAAAAACAGTGGGGCTTGAAAGACATTATCAATGAACTGAAACCAGATTTCCCTGACATTGACTTACATTGTCATTCTGAGAAAACTCATATGAAACCGGATGGAGGTATTCTCGCAATAAAGAGCATCAAAGACAACAACTTAACCTATCCAATTCTGATCTCGGAGGTCAAAAATCAGGGGACAAACGATTTACGGGCAAAGGAAGGTTTACGCAAGCAAGCACAGGGGAACGCTATTGAACGTCTTGGCAAGAACTTAATAGGATTTCGGACCGCGTTACTGCGCGAAAGTATTTTCCCGTTTGTTTGTTTCGGATATGGTTGCGATTTTGAGGAAACATCCCCAATTTTGGATCGGGTCTCAACTATGGCAATGTTTGGCAGACTCAACAAAACCTACCTCCATAATGAGGGAGATGGACGATTCAATCGTGGTAGTTTCTATTTCCGTGCCGAGGAATGGACCGTTGATGAAATGTTCGACATTATGACAGATATTGCAGAACGCGCTGTGCTATACTACTTCTCTAAGTACCGTGAAGATTATTTCACTGATTTTTCTCATTGAATAGTCAACTATGGTGAAACATGGAATACATAGACCTCATTAGAAGGCATCAGTAGTACCGAGAACGCCAAAAGAATAATGGGCGATAAAGCTGCTCATAACCAAACCGGGCATTTAACTGTCAGGAGGGAAAAAGATGGCAAAAACAGAGGCACGCAAACAACAGCAGAAACCATCAGTTATTGACTGTGATGTGCATAACACCCTCGCTTCCGAGACGGTGTTGTATCCCTATCTCTCCGAACGGTGGCGGAAACATCACGGTATGGTCGGGACAACCGACCGCGTCGGCGCATATATCCCTCGCGCCCACCCCTTCGGTGCGAGATACGATGCATGGACCCCCTCCGGGCAACGTCCCGGCTCCGATCTCGATTTCCTACGTGAGCAGTTATTGGACGCATTCAACATCGAATACGGTATCCTCAACTGCTTGACTCCGGTCTGCGAGATGCCCAATCTCGCCTTCGCCGCGGCGTGGGCAAGTGCTGTGAACGACTGGCAGATTGAGGAATGGCTTGAAAAAGAACCGAGACTCCGCGCCTCCATCATCGTCGCATGCGACGACGCAGAATTCGCCACTGCCGAGATCAATAGAGTGGCTGACCATCCGGGGTTCGTGCAAATACTCCTGCTCGCTCGCACGATGGAACCTTTAGGAAGACGGAGATACTGGAAGATGTATGAAACGGCAGTCCAGCACGACCTTCCCATCGGTATCCATTTCACCGGTGTCGGTGTCGGACCGATTACCGCTGTCGGGAGACCCTCACACTACATTGAAGACCACGCCGGAATGACACAGGCATTTCAGACACAGGTAACGAGTCTCGTCTGCGAAGGAGTCTTTGAACAATTCCCGACGCTCAAGGTAGCTCTCATTGAGGGCGGTTTCGCGTGGCTACCCCCGTTGATGTGGCGACTGGATCGGGCATGGAAAAAACTACGGGACGAGGTACCTGAGCTGAAACGGTTGCCTTCTGAGTACATCCGGGAACACTTCTGGATTACAACACAGCCGATTGAAGAACCACCCAAACAGGAATACTTCGATCAACTGCTCGCGCAACTCGACTTGGATGATAGGTTGATGTTCGCAACCGATTATCCGCATTGGGATTTCGATTCTCCCGATCAAGCACTCCCGAAAAGTCTCTCTCCAACGCTCAGGCGCAAAATCATGGCAGAAAATGCTCGCGCCCTCTACAAGATGCCTATCTCGGCAGCCACCTAACAGGAGTCAGCGAAAACGGGCTCTCTATCTTTTTTTACTAGCTGGAACTAAGCCCGTAATGAAATGGAGGGCGACTCTAAGGCGAAAAACTTCAGTGTTCAGACTGCTTCATTTAACCGCAAGGAAAATTAAAAAATTGTCACGACGTGTGGGACTTCCTCAAACTGCAAATTATGTGCTGCTGCCCACGCCGCCGCTGCACCCCCGCCGCCACCAAGAAATTGATTGCCAAGATCGTCAAGGTTCTCCATCACCGACGCTTCAGGTTGCAGTGTGTCGTTGTAATATAATAAATAAGGTTCCGGCTTGAGCCATGCGTAGTGGTATCCGTAGATAACAACCTTAGCGACATTCTCCGTAAAGTTGACACCGGCGGCGTGATAGATTCGGTTTTCAAAGAAAAACGCATCGCCTGCACGCAAGACGGGTTCATCGCAGGGTTCGATTGGATCAATTTCGCCTTCAGGGATACCCAACGGTTCGTCGGATAGATGGCTTTTTGGAACAAACAGCGTCCCACCAGAATTCGGCACGGTGAAATCCGTCAAACAGTAGCCGACTTTCAAGCCGACGCGTGGGCAATTCTTGTATCCGAGGTCTAAAAATATACCCGCATCTCGATGCCATCCACGGCTCTCCAGTTGCTCAGGCGGTTGTGGGTGTTTGTAGATGAGTGCAGTATTCGTGATATGGATATTTGTGCCAAGCAGTTGGATGATTAAGGGAATCGCTGTTGTCTGCGATGTGAGTTCTGCGAAGACAGGCTCCTGCACCAAACCGTCCCGCTTATGCGCATAGTAGCCATTGTATTCAAACGACACCATGAGTCGGTCTCCTGCCTCAGTCAAACGATCTATCATGTCGCTGTCAAGTACCGACCGCACGATAAGGTATCCGTTCTCCTCAAATTCCTCACGTTGTGCGTCTGTCAACTGGACGAATTCCATTCTTTTAATTTTCCTTTGTGCAGATGCCAACGTGCCGTTTTTCTTTAAACAGTGGGGCGGCAAACGTAAATCGAAAACAGGAAGAAAACTAAACGGACGAACTTATGATGAGATGCCGGTTTAACATTCTCGCGACTCCCGGCATCTTAGAACTTTAGCTTCAAACCCTCGGCAAATCGTCCGCGAGTAAAGCCTCGGAAACAGATTTTTTCGCCGCTTTACGCGCTGGACGTTCAACATGAAAATGATGGAACCATTCTTTAAAATCTTCATCAAGGAAGTTCCCGTCATACTCTTCTTTGAACTGATCGTGGCAGTCTTCCATGTAGACGCGTAGATAGCCACTGGTGCGTTCAAGTGCTTTCCAATCAAAGATATTTGAGGGCATCTCAACAACACCCCCCTCGAGCATATTACTTCGCATCTTTACGTAGTAAGCGTATCGAGTACTTATCATAAAATCAATGAATCTATCTAAGATTTTTGAGGGAATCTGTAATACTTTACCTTTCAATAACTTATGCCGAATGCCGACCTCTTTTTCCAAGTCTCGATTAAGCATAAATCCAATAATAGCATCAAAAATTTTGTCTAACATTTCTATTAATCCTCTACCATATAGCAAATTATGCATATAGCAAATTATAAACGTAACACCTACTTCGGGTTTGGTTCGTGCTAAGTCGTATCTATCGGAAGAAAATTTTAACATTAATGTGAAAACGCGTCAAGCAAAAAAAATAAATCCGTCCAGCAATTTGAAAGTGGATTTTTAATTTATTGTGCCTGAGCCGCTGCGTCCATTATCCTTACGGATTTTCGGTTAAGACAGTCAGGGGGGACCCCATCGCTACGGGATTGGAAGTTTTAGTGGAAAAACGGTAAATCTAAACGCGTAGCCCGTAAGCGGAGCGGCGGACGGATAGGTACTTTCAGACCCCAACGCACCTGACCGAACCGCAAGGTAAAATTAAAGAATTGCATTACGATCTGAAGTCTGTTATACTTGCATTATGCTTATATTCTATCTGGCAATTGCGGTGGCGACGGTTCCACTTGGGGCGGGAATCGCTTTTGTTTCACGAGGACAGCAGCGACATTTCAGACACATTTTTGGATTGACGGCGGGCGCAGTACTCGGTATCGTCTTAGCGATGATGATACACCTTTACGACAAGGTCGGTTACATCACGATCCTTGTGATGTGGGGCGGGTTTTTCTTAATTTCGGCAATAGAACATCTCACGACACATCAACACGCGGACACGGAGCGGCACACAAACAGCACAGACAAAAGATGGGGCCTCAACTTAACCGTTCTTGGGCTATCGTTGCACTCACTGGCAGATGGACTTAATTTGGTTATCGCTGCGAGAGAGGAGATGCTCGGCGGCGCGCTCGCGTTCGGCATATTGATCCATCGCTTACCCGTCGGAACGCTTATCGCCGTCGCGCTCCTGCGAAATCAGACTTTTGTTAAGGCACTCATTCGACTGACACCGCTGATACTTGGACCGGTTGTTGGAGCAGCGCTCGGGGAGCAACTCCTCCGTGGGGCTTTCGGTGAATTGACAGACTACCTGACAGCATTCGCTATCGGCACGCTCTTACACGTCGTAATGGACGGATTTCGTGGCAACTATACCACCGCAAAGACCGGTTTGAGTCGTTTTGCCAAAGTGCTTTTCGTCATCAGCTTCGTCTTAACCTTTTGCGTTATCTATTTCTTTCAGGGATTTGAGGGTGAACATTTTCACTAAATGGAAACCATCGGTGCATTGGAAACCATCAACAGTTAGCAATCGGTTTTCAGCGGGCCCACTGATAGCTATTCTAATGACGGCAATCTTCTGTAGTGTCGTGTGCGTCCTGCCAGCGAGGAGTGATCAAATTCCGATTGCAGTATCCGGTGAACCGAGGGCGACGCTTCAGGTGGGTGCGAACGCCTCGGAACAGGAGCAGTTCGCAGCTACTGAAATCCAATTCTTCATCCAGCAATTCACAGGTGCCACACTCGACATCCGGACCAATCGCCAACAAACGGAAACACAAACCGTGATTGTAATCGGCACTCCAAAGTCGAATCCAACGATCGCAGGATTACAGGCGAATGTAGAATTGACATTGGCAAAAGAACTCGGAGACGAAGGGTATCGTATCAAAACAGTAGAGGTCGGCAGAGAGATCGTCATTGTTGTGACGGCGCACACCGAGAGAGGTGTGATTTATGGTGCCTACGCTTTCATAGAAAACTGTATTACGGCGTTAACGGGTTTACAACCTGTCCATTCAGAGTTACCGGTTGCCAAGGCGCAAGCACTGCTCGTGCCGTTCATGAATGAAACCTCATCGCCATTTTATCCTGTGCGTGCTGTGTTGGAGATAGAGGATCCTGATTGGCTCGCACGCCACCGTATCAACATGAGTGGGGGCGAGGGGGTATGGACAGGCACGGGTATTGAAGATGGATTCGGAACGGCGTTTAAATACGTTGACACGCCTGCCTTTGAAGCCTTGCAGGATGAACCGATAGGACAACGGCGAGAACGCATTACAACACTACAAGATCGGTTTAAGGCACTCAAACAACGCGGGATTGATGCCTATCTTTTCATGTATGTAACGGGTGAACCGACAGAGGCATTGATTCAACAGCGTCCTGATGTCCTTGGACCGGCGGTGCTTTACGGTGCGTCTCGCAATGAAGTATCTTATCGACCCTTCTGTTGGTCTAAACCCGAGTTTCATACGCTCGCGCGGGAGCTGACACAGGCGATCGTGCGCACCTATCCTGCGCTTGCGGGTTTTCATCTACGTTCTTGGGGATATGAGACCCGCGGCTGTGATTGTCCTGAATGTGGTGATAGAACGGAACAGGGACAAGCAAAACTTTGGCAAGTCTACTTTACGATTATCAGTGCTGCACGGGAGATACGTCCAGACTTCAAATTTTATATTTCCGGGTATGACAGCAGTTGGCTCAAAGATGCCGCAGGCGTTTATGCACAGCAGTTACCGAAAGGCACTATTTTCTCGCGGAAATGGGGCGCTGATGGCGAACCCGTCGCAAGTGCAGGCGTGCCGATCCCACAAGTGAGGGCACTCGGAGAAATCGGACACCGTTTTATAGTCCTTTCGCATGAAGTAGAGGAGGTAATGCCGTTCTGGATGCTGGAGAGCGATCTGTTCGTGCAAGGTGTCCGACAACTTGCCAATAACCCCGAAGTCGTCGGACTCGGGGGGTTTACTGTCCAAGGCGCAACACAAGGGTTAGGATACCTTGATCGGCTTGTCAGCGCAAGTCTCAATTGGGATATCAATCTTGACCATTATCAACTCCTCCGAAATGAGTTGGTAGCCCGATACGGAAACCCCGAAGCCGCGGCACACATTCTCAGCGCCTTGCGAGTCAACGGATGGAACATGGCAAGTTATTTCTCAGATTATGCTGGATCCTTGACCGTTGGGGGCACTTATGGCAGCGGCTCTGCTGGACTCGCAACACGGTTCTGGACCTTGATTGGACCGCGGGCTGTTGAAGATACGTTGGCTATCCCAGAACTGGACATCGCAAGACTCGCCGTAAATCGGTTCACTGCACTTTTGGCACCACAACAGCAAGCCGCAAACGAGATGCGAGTAGCGAGTGAGATCGCAGAACCTTTTGATGTGGAAGCGACCGAGGATTTACGAGATGCCGTTCGCTTGATGGAACTCTGGGTGCTTTTCTTTGAAAGTCGAGCCAAGTTGGTGGAAGCAATAGCACTCGGCTATGAACCCGGGACGGAAGAAACGATCCGTTCAAAAATCACGAGTGCAATAGAATTTTCAAAGTCTATACAACCACATATTAGAGGGATTGAGGAATTTATCCCGCTCTTCGGGTATTCGCACCGGACGATTGAAGCAGAGTTACTGAGTGCCTTAAACGCAGAAGTTGCTTGGTTAACGAGTTTCGATTATAAAACGCTCCAGAAACACGATGCGGGTTTCTCACCCGAGGAAACCCCTTTCCGAATTTGGGATGTTCACAACTATCCGAATCCTCTGAAAGAAGAAACAACGTTTACCTATCAATTATCGTTGGATGCAGATGAAGTTTCTGTTAAAATTTACACCACATCCGGACGGGTCGTGAATATCTTGAAAGGGGCTTCTGGGAATGAAGGCTACAACGAATTTATGTGGGATGCCCGAGACGCTGACGGTATATTGCTTGCCAATGGTGTCTATTTTTTCAGGATACGTGCTGTCGTCGGAGACCAGACAGCACAGACATTCGGACGTTTAGCAGTGTTACGGTGAAATAAGAAGGAGGTTAAAGATGCTTCGTATATGTGTATGTCTGACACTCTTACTTTCAGTGATGGGTTGTAAATCACAAACTTTTCAAGAACATCTTTTAAAGCCCCCACCCCCTCTCATCAATTTCGCGCTGAACCGAAACGGAGCAACCGCGCATGCCTCACAATCCGTTCCCAACCATCGCGCAGAAGAGGTTATTGATGGTGATACCAACTCCGAGACATGGGATGAAGGGAGTGGGTGGGGGAGCAGTTTAGAACATCTACGCACTTCAGATCTGAATAAGCGTCCTTATGTGTCCGTGACGCTCGCGAAACCGGTCGATATTCGTGAGATTGTTATGTGGACAATCGACTCCGAGGAATATCCCGCACCGCAATTCGGGTTGAAGGACTATCGAATTGAGTATTGGCACGGCACGGGGTGGGGGCTTATTCCATCAGGCGATACCAAAGATAAGCAGTATACAGCGCGAGATAATACCAAAGGGAAGCGGGTTCATGAAGTCCACCAACGCCTAATTGCGAGCAAAATACGGCTCGTTCCCGTTTCTTCAAATGATACAGTGCGCAACTACCAGCACATGGCAGGCAGGCGACCTGTGTATGAAGTAGACGGTATTGCACGTGTTATGGAATTGGAGGTTTGGGGGTATGCCGCTCCAGAGGTCCATACGCTCAAGCAGATCGCACAAGGGATTCCACCGGAATCAATGGCGCATCCTGTAGCAACAGAGACACAGGAAGGTGAACCGCAAACCGAACCAACGATCAAAGAGATTATTCAGCGCGTCCTAAACCAATATGAACTCGGATACGACATGTCCGACCTAACACAGGTTATGTCCTGTTTTTCGGAAGCGTATCTCTCCAATGGTCGCACATACCAAGACGTTAAAACAAAGGCGGCACACTTTTTTCAGGTCTATCATCAGATTGACATGACACTGACCGATGTTGACATCCATCCGAACATTGTTGACGATACAGCGATTGTAACAGGGGACTACACGTTGCAATATGCACCGAAAGAGAACGGTCAGGTGGAACAGACATCTGGCAAATTAACGTTGGTTTTCGCGAATGAAGCGGAGACGTGGCGCATTATCCGGGCAGAATAATCCACGACGATTCCAACCTCCGATGACACTGGGTGAAAACGCTCTTTAAATAATCGCTTCTTGACTGCCTTCCACTCCTTTTAGGCAGCTTTTTGCTAAGACCGAGCGGTTTCTTTACCGGGCTGCACCTTCACCAGAAACCATCGTGAAACGAAGTGGAACGATGTCCAGGAGGACAGAAGTAAAAAATGGTACAAGAGCAGTCCAATCTTTGGGCAAAATCATACATCAATGATGGATATTTACTGCTTCCAGATCTCATTACGCCGGGAGAATGCGATGACCTGAAAGCAGAGATGCTGAAAATCTTTCGTGGAGATTACCCGTGTGAGGCGATCCCACCCATGCCGGAGACAGCCCGTGAAATGGAAGTTTTGGATAGAATTATGTGTGTCGGCGAACCCCATGTCTTTAGCTCATTGGTTCGGCGTTACATTGAACATCCAACAATTTGTGAAATCCTCCGAGTGATCGTCGGCGCACACATCCCGTTTTGGGAGGGGGGTGTGAAATGTATGCAGTCAATGATGTTAGGCAAGGTGCCGGGGCATACGGGGAATCCATGGCATCAGGACGAGCACCCGATTCCGACACGTGATCGATCGCTAATCGGTGTCTGGATTACATTAGATGATGCTACGATTGAAAACGGGTGTCTCTGGGTTCTGCCGAACAGCCATCGTTCGGGTGTAATTTATGACCGTTTCCCACACAACAAACGCCACGAATTCGACAGTTGTCATGAAGCCGCTGGCTTTGATGACACAGACGAAATCCCGATTGAGATGTCAGCCGGTAGCGTTCTCTTTTTCAACGGTTACCTCTTGCACCGCTCCAAAAAGAATCGAAGCGATACATTCCGGCGAATTCTGGTGAGTCACTACTGTTCAACGGCATCATGGTTAGGTTGGAAGGGGCAGCGGAATTATCGCGGTGTTGTTACTGTCGCAGGCGAAGATCCGTATATTGACGAAGGCTATGTCACACCGAACGTTTGGGCGCGCTGGGAATAGTCGGACATACTCTTCTATTAAAAATCGTTACCGCCTTGAATGCAGCATGAAATTAGCCAAAAACCTGTGCGTAATGTAATGGAGCACAGCCCAGGAGCAATAGTTAAAAACATGGAACCGAACGTCTGGGCGCGCTGGGAATAGTCGGACATACTCTTCTATTAAAAATCGTTACCGCCTT
>VXPE01000054.1:0-52064 GCA_009839745.1 Candidatus Poribacteria bacterium | reverse complement strand
TGGGCGCGCTGGGAATAGTCGGACATACTCTTCTATTAAAAATCGTTACCGCCTTGAATGCAGCATGAAATTAGCCAAAAACCTGTGCGTAATGTAATGGAGCACAGCCCAGGAGCAATAGTTAAAAATATGGAATTGACAGAATATCAGGTGAATTTTTTCAATACCTTCGGCTATCTTGCAATACCCGGCATGTTTGCCCCAAGCGAGATGGAATGGATTATCGAAGAATTTGAAATATCAATCCAAGAATGTGGGGGCGGCAAAGATCATGATGGAACACGCCGCACAATGTTCGGGGGCCCGATTGAACATCGGCCTCGCCTCTGCACGTTGCTCGACGATGAACGGGTTAAAGGACTCATTGGGGGTGTGATCGGTAAAGACTTCAACTACGCTGGCGGCGACGGGAACTATTACACCGGCGACACCGGTTGGCATCCGGATGGCAGTTGGGGATGCCTCTTCGCGTGTAAGGTGGCGTTTTACCTCGATCCCTTGACGAAAGACACCGGATGTTTACGTATCATTCCCGGCAGCCAAAACCCCGCACACTTTGTCAGAGCGGAAAAGATTGACCCAAATCAATCAGAGGCGTTATACGGTATCCATCCGCGTGATTTTCCGACCAGCATCGCTTTGGAAAGCACACCCGGTGATGTCGTGATTTTCAACCATGACACCTATCATGCAGCGTTTGGAGGCGGAACCCGACGGCGGATGTTCACGATGAATTGCACGCAACATTGCACGACCGAACCGGATTTAGAAACGCTGCATCAGTACTTAAGCGTCCATTCGGCAGGCGGATATAACATTGAAACGGGCGCGGGAATGTATTTCCCGACAATGGTTGACACTGCAGACACCGAACGACAGACCCATCTCCAGCAATGTAGCGACATTCATGACGAATTGTTTCCGCAATATGCCCGACGCGCATAGGTTTTGGTGTTTCCATTGCAATCCTTACGATTTTGTGGTATTTTATAGGTGTCAGTTTTCGGTTATCAGTTTTATTATAGTAAAGCCCGAAGAAAATATCTGCACACCCCCGGTAGGGGCAGTTTCTAACCGCACGAATCTGGTGTAACAGTAATTACGGATGCTACTATAAAAGTTATCAATTATCAGTTATCAGTGCCATAAAAAAATGGTTCCAGTTTTATTTCGCAAGCATTTAGGGCATATCGGTAGAAATGTTATCTCCGCAGTGTTCATTTGTGGGATAAGCACATTGTGTGTCGCTGCGCCGCCAAAGGCGCGTACCCACTTGCCTTCAAGCTCCATTGCTATGAGCGATGATGCCCTCGCTACCTTCTTTAATCCAGCCGGACTTGCCGCGGGACGCGGCCTGAATTTATACTACCTCCGAACATATCAAAGCGATTGGGCTGGCGACGATGCGTTCTTTCTTGCTGTCCCAGGCGCAGGTTTCGGTATAGAATTCGGCACCGCCGATGCCGATACCGATTTCACGCGCTATACATTTTCGGGGGGGTATCACCTCGGAAGTACACTCTATTGGGGAACGAGTTATAGTTGGATGAATTCGGACAATACGGGATATGACAGATTCCGTTCGCTCTCCATGGGTTTAATGTATCGACGACGTTATTTCTCGATTGGCGCAACGGCACGCGATCTCAATCGTCCTAAATTGCTTGGAGAAAAACTCGGACGTACTTACGATTTAGGGGTAGCACTCCGTCCGGGAACCTGGCGCGCAACGCTCTCAATTGACATGCAGAAAACGCAAGGTATTGAGGGTGTAGAACTCCAGTACGCTTTGGAGGTCCGTCCTATTCGCGAATTCATGCTCCGTGGCACCGTAAATAACGACCTGAGCTTTGATGTGCGTTTCGGTGTAAATATCGGAAATTGGGGATTTGGAACCGGGAACGCCTTTGACAACAATCGAGAAGCATGGTCGGGTGTTGGCTATTTTCATTTTTCCAATGCACCGATAGCCAAACCGCTGCCCCGCCGCAGGACGTTCCTTGACTTACCAATGCGCTCCATCCAACGGGTCCTACCTATCGCAAAATGGGATGACGATGTCGCTGGGGTTCTTGTCCGCATCAACGGAAGTGGTTACGGTATTGCGCAGCTGCAAGAGATGTCAGATGCCATCTTGGATTTTAGGGAGTCTGGCCGTATTGTGCTCTGCTATCTCTCTAATTGTTCCACTGGCGACTATATTGTCGCGTCTGTGTGTGACGGTATTCTGATCCATCCATCTGCTGAGGTCCGGTTAATTGGTATACGCACGGAGCGTTCCTTCTACAAAGGCGCGTTAGACATGCTCGGTATTCGGGCGGATCTTGAGCATTTCGGTGAATATAAATCCGCATCCGAGGCGTTCACTCGGCGCGAAATGTCCGAAGCACACCGCGAGATCCAAAACATCATTTTGGATGACCTCTATGAACAACTCGTAACGGCAATCGGAACCGGACGTGGATGGACGCGTGAAAACGTCAAAGAACGTATCGACGCTGGACCTTACACAGCACGTCAAGCCTTTGCGATTGAACTGGTGGATAGACTCGTCTATGAAGATGAATTGCATGATGTTGTGACTGAACTCACTGATGCCAAAACCGATTTAGTGCCGCTGAGTGGATACCTAAGAAGTGGACTGTCCCCACAAGAGTGGCAGGTGCCAAAACCGAAGATCGCAATCATTAAGGCTGAAGGATTGATGTTGACGGGTGATAGTTTCGTCGATCCCTTAATGGGCACTCAGGTGATGGGAGCGGACACAATTACAGATATTATCAAGTGGGTAAAAGACGACGATTCCATAAAAGCAGTTGTGTTGCGAATTGACAGTGGCGGTGGGCTTGTTGTTGCCGCTGATATTATATGGCGTGAGTTGATAAAACTCAAAGAGGTGAAACCATTCGTGGTGTCAATGGGGAATGTGGCGGCATCAGGTGGGTATTACATCGCTGCGCCCGCGAACGTGATCGTTGCTGAACCTGGAACAATTACGGGGTCTATCGGCGTTGTTGGCGGTAAGTATAGTTTCAAAGGGCTTTATGAAAAACTCGGCATCCGTAAAGAGATCCTCAAACGGGGAGAGCACGCTGATTTTTACACAGATTACGGGGACTATCCACTTGCTGAAAAAGCGATCGTCCAGAAACAGATTAAAGAGATTTATGGCGATTTCGTTAAAAAGGTGGCGCTCGGGCGGACCGAACTCACAGTCGAGGATGTAGATAGACTGGGGCGAGGACGCATCTGGTCAGGTAGACAAGCAAAGGAGAATGGACTTGTGGACGAGTTGGGTGGTTTAAGCCTCGCTATCGCAATCGCGCGAGAGCACGCAGAATTGGGTGGAAAATCAGTTGAGGTCGTCGAATTTCCGAAAAAGACATGGATGTCACAACTACTCAACAACCTCGGACTTCCGTTAATCTCGTTATTGCGGGAGGGGTTTGTAACCCCGAATTCCTTTAAGAACAGTGTTCCACAGGTCTCCTCTGTAGGAAACTTGCGCACGGAGGATAAAGATGTGGAGACTGAGTCTCGGCTGCAGTTTATTACACAGTACGGTGGCTTGAGCACCACCGCGAGACTCCTAAATATAATCAGGAAACATCGATTATTTCTGCTCATGCCTTATCATATAAGTGTGGAATAGGCGTCAGCTGTCAGTTATCGGTTATCAGTTAAACGAACATCTCTTGACTGAAAACTGAAAGGATTTTTGAAAAAAATCTGTACTGACGACTGACCACTACTAAAAAGATGCTCTTCGCCAAGAACTACACGACACTACGTCGCAAAATGGTTCGAAATCAGATTGAAGCGCGTGGCATCCACAATCCGCGAGTCCTCGCTGTTATGCGGAAGGTGGAGCGGCATCTGTTTGTAAAACCGCAGTATCTGAATGTGGCATATCAGGATGGGGCGTTACCGATCGATTGTGATCAAACGATCTCGCAACCCTATATCGTGGCATTGATGACGGATTTGCTTCAGCTCACCCTAACTTCAAAAGTTCTTGAGATCGGAACGGGGTGTGGCTATCAAACAGCGGTGCTGGCAGAATTGGCGAGAGAGGTTTATTCCGTTGAGATTATACCCGGACTGGTCAAAAGTGCGAAAGCGCGATTAGAGGCACTCGACTATCGGAACGTTCATCTCAAAAAAGGAGATGGGTATTACGGTTGGCAAGAACACGCCCCTTATGATGCTGTGCTTGTCGCGGCAGCACCTCCGAACGTGCCGAAGCGACTCATTCAGCAACTCAAACCCGGCGGTAGGATGGTAATCCCTGTCGGCGGTTCCGAGCAAAATCTCCTTTTAATTCAAAAAGGACGCCAAACCGATGAGAATTCAGGATTATCTCTCGAAACCACTGAGATTATTCCTGTCCGTTTTGTCCCGATGATAGGTGGACTGAATTAAAGTGGGAGGGGTTTGTAACCCCGAATTCCATTGAATTGATACGAGGAAAATTAGAAAATTGAAGCATATATTCTGTCTAATGTTGCTTATTGTATTGCTTTTTCCTGCGGTCGCCGCTGCTACATTCAATAATATTGGTGTCGGCGCGAGACCGTTAGGTTTAGGCGGAGCGTTTGTCGCACTTGCCGATGATAGTAACGCTGCGGATTACAACGCCGCAGGATTGGGTTATATTAATGATATACACTTCAGTGTGACACACGCACAACGCTTTAATGGACTTATCACTTACAACACTGCCAGTGGCATTCTCCCATTCGGGAGGTTGGGGGCAATTGGCGCCAGTCTCGGTGTTTTAGCAGAGGACTCCGAAGTGTATCGTGAGCAGACGTTGCGCCTCTCTTATGGAAATGCGCTTTTCAAACAATTCGCAATCGGTGCGAATCTAAAACTCTTCGGCACTGCTTTTGACGAGGCAAACGAATTCGTCGCAGAGAATCCATATTTCGTCAATACCTCCAGTTCAGCCGTTTCTTTTGATCTCGGCGTAATCGCAAAACCTTTTCAGAGTCTGAGTCTTGGGGCATCCATAGAGAACTTGCTCCCTGCGGATATGAGCATATCCGACACCCAAACAGATCCAGTGCCGTTAAACATTCGGGCGGGTTTGGCGTACAAACTTGCGTCCATCGCGGAGATGAGTGCACAAGGTGCCGCAGTCAGCAACTTGTTAAGAGGCAGTCTTGGGAGTTTTCAGGTAGCGTCTCGCAATGGCGAAATTTATATACGCACAGGCATAGAAGTCTGGTTGAACAGATCCGTTGCTGTTCGTGGCGGTTATGGTGTGAAAAGCGGGAGCAGTTCAGCAACGACCCTAAGTTTCGGTGGAAGTGCTAAACTTCCAATCAGTGGGACTGCCCTCCAGATCGATTATGGGTTTCAACTGCTCAGTGGAAATTTTCAAAACAATACAACACAGCGGTTCTCTCTGAATCTGTTACTCTAAGGACTGACAACTCTTAACAAAAATGAAAAACACATTTATTGCTTTGATATTTATCGGTAGCCTGCTCTTGGTTTCTGCTAACGGTTATGGAGCAGTGACCTCCGTTGGAGAAATTAACGTCGTAGGGCAAAAGGAAGGCATTGTGCCTGCAAGTTCAACCGTGCCCTTGCTCGTGACGCTTGTAATTGACCGGTCGTTGGCGGAGCCAGGTGAAGAAATTAAAACGATTGAAATCACAATGCCACGAGGTTTTCTGACCGAATCCTCCTTTTTCAGAGGTATCTCGCGGGATGGTAACCAAATTGTAGCAAGGGCTGTCGTCTCAGGCGGAAGTGTGCTACGCGTTGAACTCGCAGATGCTATCGTTGATTTTCAGAACTCACTCTATGAAATTACCTTTGAGTGTCAGACACCCAATACACTGATCCCTGAGGCTGTTTTCAGAGCGCGGCTTCGCAACCTTCAAGACGGTCCCATCGGTGAATTCATCCGACCCGGGCAGGCAGACGGAAAACTCAACAACGACGATTTTACCTTACAGGTTATTCCGAATGTGCCGCCCGATCCAGTTATAGGTTTCACCGCTGAAGCCGATAAAACCGGAGAAAACGATG
Source organism: Candidatus Poribacteria bacterium (assembly GCA_009839745.1). Classification (NCBI taxonomy): domain Bacteria; phylum Candidatus Poribacteria; species Candidatus Poribacteria bacterium. The sequence continues at coordinate 46,022 of VXPE01000054.1, read as the reverse complement.
TGACCCTCCGTTGGCAGAAATCAACGGATTCAGATGTCAACGGTTATCTCATTTACAGAGACAAGGACGATTCTACGATTCAGGTCGAAAACCGATCCTCGACGACGTTTCGCGATGTAAACGTTTCTCCCGGAAACCATACCTATCAGATTACCGCTTACAAAACGCTTTTCTTGCAGTCGGAACGCTCACCGATACAAACAGTAAATGTATCACCGGATACGGCTGCACCGGAGCCACCAACGATGCTTAGCATTATCCCTTCAAGCGATGGGGTCGAGGTGTTGTGGAAACCGAGCGTCAGTCGTGATGTAACAACCTACCGAATTACCGAGGGACTTACCACGCTTACAGAAATCAATGAGTTAAAAACAGAATATAAATTTATTGACGACCGCCAGCTACCTATAGGGAGTTTTACTTATGCGGTCATCGCTATTGACGAGGCAAATAACGAATCCATCCCCTTGGAAAAAAGGCTTCGTATTTTTGACAAACCCTATCCGAATCCTTTTACACCGCTTTCTCCAGACGAAGACTTCAATCGGGTTGTCTTCCCTGCGCGCACATTGGAAGAGGCTTCAGGTGAATTCACAGTTCTCATCTTTGACATTGACGGAATGCTCGTTAAGTCTTTGAACGCACTACCGGGTGAAACGGAGCTGATTTGGGATGGACACGACGAATCTGGTGAGATCGTGGAAAGCGGCATTTACGTCTACCAACTTCAGGTGGGAGAGAGTTTTAAAACCGGAACTTTAATCGTTGCGAAGTAGGTTTCTTAATTTACCTTTTTCAACGTTTCAGTCCCTTGGGTGCTTGGGAAAAATTTGTTGACTTAATTTCTAATTCAAGGTTATATTATAATTTTATTAGCGGGTCGTTGACTTGCTAAGCTGCATCACGCTCTGTGAGGCAAGTTTTTGGGGATATGCAAGCTTCACCCAAAACAATCTGCTATTAACATATATTTTTATGAAAAAAGGAGATAGAATAAAAATGAACAGGCTTGAGTCACGCCTACTGACGGGAATAATACTGCTCGCGACCCTCGGTATTTTAGGAACCGTTCTACCGGCGTTAGGGAATTGGAGCATTTTACAAGAACGTGATCCAGAAGTTCGGGATTACATGTCAATCACTTTCACGGGCAAGAGTACGGGTTGGGTGGTCGGTGCCGCCTCCTTTGAAGACTTTGAAAATCCAGGTTTCATCGGATATACGATGGATGGTGGTAAATCGTGGCAAAAATCGGAAATCAAAATCCCTGCCGATTTAGCAGAAGTGTACTTCCTCGATGATAAATATGGTTGGGCTGTCGGCGCAAACGGGACCATAGTCGGGACCGATAATGGTAGAGACTGGGAACTGCAAACCAGTAAGGTCGGTAACGGACTTAAAGGCATCTATTTTGTGAATAAAGAGGCCGGGTACGCAGTAGGAGAAAGTGACACCATCCTTTCTACGAAAAATGGCGGGCGCTCATGGAAAGTGCTTCAAGGGGGGCAACTCGGGGCAGTTGGCGATGATGACGCAAATATGTACAACGCCATTCAATTTCTTGATGAGCAGACCGGATGGGTTGCCGGGGTCCGCGTGAGTCCGAGTACACAGGGGCAACATGCCTTGATTCAGAAAACAACGGATGGTGCACAGACGTGGGTCACACAAGAAACCAACAGAGAGGATATCCTTGAAGACATCTTTTTCCTTGATGCGTCAATGGGGTGGGCTGTTGGTGAAAATGGTGTAATTCTTCATACCAGTGACGGCGGCGAATCATGGACAGATCAAACCAGTGGCACAGAAGAAACACTACGAAGTGTTGGGTTCGCAGATGAGAAGAACGGTTGGGCTGTTGGTGGCGACTTCGGCGTTGGTGCCATCCTACGCACCAGTGATGGTGGTGATACTTGGGAACTGGAAAATTCCAAGGAAAAATTAGTCAAAGTTTTTGTGCTTGACGGACAAAACGTGTGGATAGCGAGTTCCACCGGAGCTATAATGCAAGCAAAGTAATAGGTGTCAGTACGGATTTTTTCTCAAAAAATCCTTTTCAGTCATCGGCCTTCAGTTAAGGTTTTGTGGTGATTACAGTAACTTTACGGTTTCCGCGCCACATCTCTCTAACTGAAAACTGAAAACTGAAAACCATTAGCGAGGTATAATTTTGGAAGTATCCACATTCGCAACGCGGATGAGTCGATTAGGAACGGAATCCGCATTTGAAGTCTTAGCTAAAGCCAAACAGTTAGAGGCACAGGGCAAAGACATTATTCACTTGGAAATAGGACAGCCAGATTTTCCAACACCGATTAATATTATTGAGGCAGCATACAAAGCGATGAAGGACGGGCATACCGGCTACTGCCCGTCTGCTGGTGTGCCGGAGTTTCGTGAGGTTGTCGCACAACATATAACGGAAACGCGCGGTGTTAACATACACCCTGACGAAGTCACAGTGACACCGGGCGCGAAACCTATTATTTTCTTCACTATTTTAGCGTTAATTGATGAGGGGGATGAGGTTATCTATCCTGAACCGGGGTTCCCCGTCTACGAATCTGTTATCGACTTCATCGGCGGAAAAGCCGTCCCGTTACCCCTTCGTGAAGAGGTGGATTTCCGATTCAGGCTTGACGATCTTGAAGCTGCGATCTCTGATCGAACGAAACTCCTGATTCTCAACTCACCGCAAAATCCTACAGGGGGCACGTTAACCGCTGAAGACCTGGACGCAATCGCAGAACTCGCACAGAAACACAATTTTTATGTGTTGACAGACGAAGTCTATTCACGTATTCTCTATGAAGGTAAACACCACAGCGTTCTCAGTCTGCCCGGTATGAAGGAACGGACAATTCTGATCGAAGGGCATTCTAAAACTTACGCAATGACAGGATGGCGGTTGGGATACGGTATTGCTCCCCAAGCAATCGCTGATAAAATCACCCAGCTAACTATTAATTCCAATTCCTGTACTGCTACCTTCACACAACTCGCTGGGATAGAGGCACTGACAGGGCAACAAGCCTCTGTTACACAGATGGTTTCGGAATTTCAGAAGCGACGTGACGCAATTGTAGATGGGCTGAATGCCATTGAAGGGATCAGTTGTATCAAACCGCTCGGTGCCTTCTATGTCTTTCCTAACGTTACGCAACTGCCACTTTCATGTGAAGCACTCGCTGATTATCTCATGGAGGAAGCGGATATCGCCCTGTTGCCCGGGACCTCTTTCGGCAAATATGGTGATGGTTACCTGCGTCTTTCGTATGCCAATTCGTTAGATAATATCCAAGAGGCATTAGGCAGAATGGAAACTGCAATCTCACGGTTGTAGCGAGGAGTTATCAGTTATCGAAGGTGTAATTAAAAATGCCTCCTACTTTTAACCGAAAAGTTACCGCACGGATCCCGGCAAGCACAACGAATCTGGGACCCGGATTCGACGTGTTAGGGCTTGCCCTCCAACTCTATAGCACTGTTACGTTAGAACCTTCTGAAACCGGGACTGAAGTGATTGTCAGCGGCGTAGATGCGGATAAAATACCCAGTACGCCGGCGCATGTCGCGTTTCAAGCCGTAGAACTCGTTTTCCATCGAAGTGGGACGAAACGTCCGAAAGGCTTCAGATTGCAGATAGAAAATGGGATACCTGCAATTCGGGGTCTCGGCGGCAGTGGAACAGCCATTCTTGGAGGGTTGCTTACTGCAAATGCCCTCTGCGACACTCCATTTTCTGACACGGAACTGCTCAACTTTGCGACTGAACTGGAAGGGCATCCCGATAACGTCGCTGCCTCACTGTATGGCGGGCTTGTCGTTTCAGCACAGGAGGGTGATCAGGTGCATACTGTTCGATTAGAATGTCCGTCCCTCCTGTCGATTGTATTGGCGATTCCTGATTTTCCACTCTCAACGGAGCAAGCACGCGGGGTTTTACCGAAATCAGTAGATTTCGCAGATGCAATCTATAATACAAGCCGGAGCACACTGCTAATCGCCAGTATTGCTACAAGACAATTTGAAATGTTGCGTGTGGCAATGAAGGATAGGTTGCATCAACCTTACCGCACTTCACTAATTCCAGGATTTGATGATGTGGCAGAAGCCGCTACCGCTGCTGGCGCACTTAGCGTTACATTGAGCGGGGCAGGACCAACGATCGCAGCCTATTGTCTGGAGCACACAGAACGGGTTGCTGAGAAAATGCAAGCCGCCTTTGAAAAGCACCAGATCGCGTCTGATATTAAAATTTTGAAGCCGGATGCTCACGGAGCAAGCGTTTTTTAAACCCACCTGACCGAACCGCAAGGAACAATTAAAAGTTAAAATATGTCAAATTTTTATGCGGAAAACATTGCATCAATACTGAATAAATTCAACTCCAACATGGAGCAGGGACTGAGTGCCGAAGCCTTTCAGAAGGCGAAAGCACAGCACGGTAAAAACGAGGGGGCCCCAGAGAAGGACGCTTTTCCTTTTGCAGCATTTCTTAAAGCGTTGTTCACGTGGCGTGTGATTGTTTTGGGAGTCGCCACAGTCATCCTCGGTGTTTCCCTGACCAACGGGACGAGCAGTGTTACACTTCAGGCAGTCAGCGTTGTTGGAGCAGTTCTGGTTATTCATGCCGTGTCCGCATACACGATGGAATATCGCATTCGCAGCCGTGATACCACCCATAATAGGCTTATGGTGCATAGTATCAAGGTGATTCGACAAGGGAAATTAGATGAGTGTGCCCCAGAGGACATCGTGCCTGGGGATCTACTGCCTTTCAGCGCGGGGGACTATGTACCTGCTGATGCCAGGATCATTGAATCAGAAGGTCTTATGATTGATGAGTCCGGACTTTTTGGAACTGAGGAACCTGTACAAAAGGTGGCGATAGATGTTCAAGATAGTGCTTTACCACCTCAAAGACAAAAAAATATGGCGTTCGGCGGGACGTATGTTGTAGCAGGGCATGGACTCGCAATCGTTGTGCAGACAGGGAAGCAATTGGAAATATGGAAACAACGTCCGGATGCACGTCCAACGCTCGTCTCGCATACCCTCGCAGAGGGTGAGATAAAAGGTTTATATACAGTTATAAAAGTTATCGGCATGGTTGTGGGAGGAGTGGCTGTCGCAATCGCATGGTGGTTCGAATATCAGAATCGTGCAACCAATTGGCAATCTCTCATCCATTTAGGGATGCTATTTGCCGTCGCATCTGCCCCGCAAGATGTGATTCAACTGCTCCGTTTATTCTTTTCTAAACACGCCCAAAGATTGTTGCAGAAAGGAGTTGTGCTACGGAATTCACGTAGCCTTGAAAAACTAAGTCGCATTACCACTTTTTTGGCGAATGAAAATGGGCTTTCCACCACACGCTCCCTAACAATTTCAAGCCTTTTCGTTGATGAACAATTGGTGGATGCCAAAACATGGAAGGATTGGTTAAATTCTCTCAAGGCGCTTACCCCCGCAGAGCGACAAAACGCGATTGAGACACTGGCACCCGGCGGAAAAATTCCGCAAGGGGCCCCGCACTTAGTGTTCACAGCAGGACTCGGGACTTCTGATGGACAGGATACAGACAGTGTTAACCTCCTTAACACGCAGGCAACTTCAGAAGTTATGTCTTCCGGCAGGGGGATATCGCCCAAGATCGCCATCCAAAGGGATGTGAAGAAACTCGGCTACCAACTGAAAAATGTCAGGACTCGACTTCCCTTGGTGAATACGTATCCTGGCACGCGTAACTATCCCTATCAAATGCAAGTCTTCGAGTCAGCACCCGAGGATTATCTTAATATCATCTTTGGAGATGCCCGAACAGTGCTTGACACTTGCGGTTATGTACTCGTTAATGGCGAAGCAATACCCCTATCGGACGATAGGCACGAAATGTATCATGAAATTATAGACTATCTGATGAGTACGAAATCGCATGTCTATGGCGTAGCCTATCATTCCTCTGATGTTATGCTGAAGCCGCAGGAAATGGAGTACAATCTTATCTTTTTAGGATTTATCAGTTTTTCTGCTAGCAATGATGAACGGACGAAGACGATCCTGAAGTCCAGCCTTGATACTGGACTTAAAATTATCCTCATCACTGAAAGCGAGGAGCAAGAGACGGTCGATCTTGCGAAGGATCTTGGGCTTGTCCATAACCGAAAAGCCGTCGTGTCAAGAGAGGAACTTGAGAAGGTCTCGCGTGAACAACTCGATGCTGAAACAGCAAAGTGGATCGCTTATTCGCAACCGACGTGGTATCAGCGTCGGAATATCGTCCTCAGTTTAAAACGTCAAAGCCATGCAGTCGGATTTCTGGGGCAAAATAGGGAAGACCTCCGAGCAATGACCGTTGCGGATATTACACTTGCGAGTAAGGGTGATGCATCGCATGTTGTCCAAGCCCCAGCCGATGGACTCATTAACAAGGAAGGGTTTCAGGCTGTAAAAGATGTGCTGCTGCATGCTCGCGAGGCTTACCATAACGCTGCCGGTTTTCTACGATGGAACTTTTCTTGTACACTCTCCCTACTTCTCACACTCTCTTTTGGGACGGTTCTCCACTATCTCTATAAGATGCCGATGCCATTGACGTTAACACAGATAATTTGGACCCAATTTCTCCTGACCCTATTACCATCATTCGTTATAGGCACAGAACGGATATTTGCTGATGCCAACGATACCAACCGGCATCACCGGCCAACGCGGTTTTCGAGGTCGCGCTTCCTTTCAAAAACGACAGGTATAGACATCGTTTGCCGTGCTGTGACTATTAGTCTGATGACAATCATCCCCTTCTTCTTTATTCTCTGGCGTTCCCCTATAGCATCCGATACATTCGGTGTTTCAACATTAATGAGGGATGTCCTTTCCGTCGGAGATATGACAGATCCAAATGCTTTAGGTATTGCGACCGCGCGAACAGCAGCGTGTACCACCCTTATTTTCACGCAGCTGGCTACATGTTGGCAAGCTTTACGGTATCCATGGGAATCGCTGGTTCAAAGGGTCTTCGCGAACTTTCGTCTCATCATTATTTCACTTGTTATTATAGCACTCCATTTGGCGACGCTCTATATTGAACCTGTAGCGCAATTTTTAGGAATGGCACCCCTCAAATGGGAATGGCAGTGGACACTCCTATTTAGTCTAACATTGCTGCTATTGCCGCTGAATTTGGCAGTAGGTTCGCGATCTGACAACTTTTAAAGGATTGTCAGTCCGGGTGGCTACGCAGCCCTTTCAGTTTTCGGTTAAAAAGGTTTGGTTAAATCAGATCCCTTTTACTACACCCAAAATCCATAAGTCGGAATGCCGGCGATAATCCCTAAGATTGTCCAGAGACTCCCGACCGTAAACTCCCCCAAAATTAACCCTAAGAAAAAGGGAGCTATCTTGCGATGCCGGACGACACCGCCATACTGAAGAATAAGCCACTTGATTAACCAACTCATGAAAAGGCAGCTCCACGTAACATTCATCCCCCAACTCGTAGAGATAGCGAAACCTGCGGGATGAAAGGGCCACCATACGAATCGCATCCGAAAGAACATTAACACTGTTGTTAAGAGGAACCCCAGACCCATAAATCCGCTTTCAGGGATGAGTGTCTCTTCTGGGGCTTGCAACCATCCCGCAAGCCGACGATACGGCTCTATGCCAAAGGCACTGAGAGAGGGCCAATAGGCGCGGACCTCCATGCCGAGGCGATACCCGCGGTCGATTAACGCCCAAAATCCTGCTAACGATCCTAAAATAGTCGCAAGCGTTAAGGCGAAAATGATACGGTTCATCGTCATGTTTGTCCGTTCCATGATCTTGAAACCTTCGAGCTGGTGCGGCATTGGATGGCTTCGATGCGCACGATTGATAAACCAAAACATCGAAAACATAATGAGGTTGTCTCTCCCCAAACGCCTTGTTCCGACAGTCCGACTCAAAATCTCATCAGGACCGGAGTAGTGAAGATCATGCACAGGCGTGCCTAATTCGGCGCGCATTCGCGTAATAGCAATGGAGATCATATAATAAATAACGAAGAATGCAAACATCACCCAAATTTCAGCACCCCCATAGTAGCAAAAAAGTACAAGGAATGCCATTACTGCGATAAGACCGATCGTCGCGCCGCGATATGACATCGGTTCTTGCCGGGTGTCCTCCGAAATCCTTCCAAATCCAAAGACTGTTTTGGCAACGTCCAAAAGGTGTTTGCGGCTTGCCCAGATAGCTAAAGCACACAAAGCGAGGTAGCCACCTGATGCCTGCTCGTTCATGTACGGAAAGCGAGGCAGACTCCGTAATCCAAGGGCAGCACCGAGGACACGCATGAAACGCCAATACCAGAAGAAGAACCAACACGAGAAGGAGAGATCAAGAGGAATAAAGAAACCGAGTCCGATCGCGAACGGATACAATGAAAACGGAATTCTCCCCATAGCGTTCCACGGGCTCTCCGTAAAAATTTGGAAACTTCGCACACGGGTTCGTAGCTCAGGTAGGATCGGGTACAGAAAGTTGACACCATTCCAGAAAGCAAGCGCACCAGCAATGCCAAAACCGAGCCACATCAATTTATTCTGAAAGAGGCGATTCCGTGGTGTTTCTGTCAATTGGAGCGGGAGTTGGATGATCGGATAACTTAATTTCTCGTGTTCGATCCATTGTTTACGAACAATTATATTGATGCAAAGCATTCCGAAAATCAACACAGTAATAAAGGCAGTCCACCAGAGGACCGGCGTTGCCCAGCCAAGCAATGTGTCAACTGTGTAAAGCGGGAGTTCACCCTCATAATAGCCGTGTAGAAGGGACGGGTCGCTAATGGTGAGCCACTTTGGCAGGAAGGGGACAAACAACTGTTGCCATTCGTTTTCCGGGGTAGCAAAACGGAAGGCATGCCCTAACATCGGTACCAAAATCTCAAGCATATCGTGACCAGTAATTCCCGAAGCAATGGAAAGCATCAGGTAAACAATGACTAACTCGCTTTGTGCCAATGCTAAACTCGGGATGAAACGGCGCAACAGGGCGTTCATGCCGATAATCAGGAATAGACTGAAGATCACATTAAAAAAGAGGGAAATCGTCACAGGATGACCTGAATACCGAATAACCTCCATCTCAATAACCCAGTAGCAGTTAATCGGTATTAGAATAACAGCAATAAGAATAGATTTGAGTGTGACACCGTGGGCGGGAATTTGTGATAATGTTAGCGAATTTTTAATTATTCCTTGCGGTTCGTTGAGGCGGGTTTGATGAATGAAGTGCCTTTCCGTAAAACCGCCCTCCACTTCGTTACGGGCTGCGCGTCAGTGATTAGGAGTTTGCACATAAATATACTGCAAGTTTGAGAGTAGATGGATACGTATTGTTTTAGGGATCCCTACAGACACCCGACTGCCATCTGTGAATATTTCCCAATAAATTTATCACACTTTCTTCAACATGTCAACTTTAAAATCTCTGTTGATTATAGACTTTTCTAAATAACGCTTCTGTGGTATAATAAATGTCGCAATATGGGAGACCTAAACAGGTTGTGCCTACATTGCATCTGTAACGACTCAGGATATGTATATGAACCCATTCCACTATATTAAAAATAGAGTTGAAAGATTTTTTTACAGGGCTTATCAGAGGCGTTTGGAATCCGAAGCCAATGCATGGAATATCCCACGCCATATCGGTGTAATTTTAGACGGAAATCGTCGCTATGCGAAAGCCAGTGGACTTGAGGATGTCATTGAAGGGCATCATGAAGGTGCGGACAAACTCGAAGAGGTACTCCATTGGTGTGACGAACTCGGCGTTGAAATTTTCTCTATCTGGATTTTCTCTCTTGATAATTTCAAACGCGCCGCACATGAAGTTGAAGGAATTCTTGGGCTGATTGAAGGGAAAATGCGGGAGCTTGTCACTATTAAGGGACTCCATACGAACCGGATCAAAGTGCGTGCGATGGGACAGATAGAACTCTTACCCAGTAGCCTGCAAGAAGCAATTCGGGAGGCAGAGGAGGCAACGCAACATTACGACAAATTTATCTTAAATGTCGCTGTCGCTTATGGCGGGCGAGAGGAAATTATTGAAGCGTTTCGGGGGCACCTCAAAGCCGAGGGTGAGAGTGGTAAACCTATTCACCAGATCGCAGACGAACTCACAGTGGATAAGATTACACCCTATCTTTACACCTCAAACCTTCCTGATCCTGAGTTAATTATTCGCACCAGCGGAGAGGTGCGGTTATCGGGGTTTTTGCTGTGGCAGAGCGTCTACTCGGAATTCTATTTCTGCGATACGTACTGGCCCTCGTTTCGGAAGATTGATTTTCTCCGGGCGTTGCGTGCGTATAGCCAACGAAAACGACGATTTGGGAAATAGGAGTAGGGGACCTTAGACGTTATAATAGTTTCTAAAACTTCCAAATTCATTCTGGGGAGACGGACTCACTTGAGTGAATTAGACCACAGCGTTATGGTAGATTTTAGAATTACCGGAGTTTCAAAGATGTCCACTACAGAAGATTTTGAGGGACTTCAGCGTCGTATTGAAGAATTGGAACGTAGGCTCGCTGAAGCCGAATCCAAGCCCGTTTTAAAATGCACTGAACTCCATATTGTTGATACAGAAGGAGAATCTGTGATTACGCTCTCCGTGAATGAAGAAGGCTCTGGTGAGATCCGAGTTGGAAGCGTTAACGGCATGAGTGGTGTTTACATTTGTGGCGAAGACGATAAAGGCGGTGGGTTTCTTGAAGTTTTCAAGCAGTTCACAGAAATCTTGGACCCCTGTATTTTGCCGCGCAAAGATGTTGTCTGCTTAGGAATCGAGGCTGAAGACTTGGGCGGTGGGGGCACGTTAAACACCCGAAGAAATTATAATTATAGTGTGGAACTCGGTTCACATTATGGATACGGAGGTTTTGTTTCCGTAAATGGCGAACAGGATGGTGCGGGGCGTGTCCTGTTGGGTGTCACGAGAGAAACAGATGAAGGCATTATCCTTCTCAGAACCCCCGGAGCGGATGATCCTGAAAATGACGATATGAAGACACTCACAAAAATAGGGAATGGTGAACCTCCCCGTGGTAGAGCTCACCCGAATACCAAAGAATAGACACCTCACAAAAATAGGGAAAGGGAAAACCTTCATGAAAAAATTTCGTATCTTCCTGTCCATCACACTTTTTTCTCTCGCTATTGGTATGAGCGTGATGGTGGCAGAAAAGCGAATCCGTTCTATAAGTGATCATACCTCTTGTGAATGTCACTCCACTGAAACGCTCAAGCGGCAGACGCGGACCGTCGACCCCTCTGTGTCAACGCCAGAAAACACCTGCGGATGCTCGTGAGAAAGAAACGGATACCGCACCGACACCTAGTATTGCATCAAGATTGAGTTTATGATGAGTAGGTCGGGTAGAGCGTCAGCGAAACCCGACAGCTCCAGGTATTCTTCATGGAATCCGAAAGCTAACTCTTACTTTATCAGAGCAATACTGCCAATTGGACGATTTATAGTCTTCAGAAACAATTAGAAGGACAAGCGGACGAGTAAAATACCTTAATTGTTGTTAAAGGTGTTTTACATTCATTTATTCCTATGCTTTAAGTACACTGATAAGGGGATGTGAACACATGAGATTTGGGGTCTGTACAGGTTTGGAGAATGTCAATCGGCTCGCGGAAGTCGGATATGACTATATTGAATTAGGCGTGCGTCCGGGGTTGATGCCTGAGGCAGATGAGACTGAATTCCAGAAAATTCGTCAACAGGTAGCGAAGGCACCCTTAAAGCCGGAATCCTATTCGGGGTTCATTCCGGGTGACTTGCGCGTCGTAGGCGATGTCGTCGATTTTTCGCGTTTATCGCGGTATGTGGAGACTGCATGTCGGAGAGGCAATGAAATTGGCGGTGAAGTTATCGTCTACGGCAGCAGCGGTTCCCGTAGTATAGAGGAAGGCTATTCGCGCGAACGTGCATTGGCGCAAATTGCTGAGTTCCTGGATATGGCGGCGGATCACGCCGAAACGCATAACATGACGATTGTTATTGAACCAATTTGTTGGCGAGAAGGAAACATCCTTCGGACCGTCGCAGATGGACTCGCTATGGCAAAACGAGTGAATCGTCCCGGTGTCAAGGCGTTGGCCGACCTCTATCATATCCACCAGGAAGAAGAACCGATGCAAAACACCATCGACGCTGCTGAGTGGCTCGCGCACGTTCACATAGCGGAACCTGTTAAACGTTCCTATCCCGGAAACGACGATTTCGATTTCACAGATTTCTTCACGGCACTCCAAAAAGCGGGCTATGACGGTCGCGTCTCATGCGAGTGCAAGTTTGACAATTTTGACGAAGATGTTGAGGTAGCTTTAAAGACCATGAAAACGTATATCTGAGGAATGAATATTTCCACACTTTTGGGAGGTGGGATCTATCCTTACACGCGAACAAGGCAGAGTCATCCGGGCGCGGACAGGGTTTTATGATGTCCAATACAATGATATTATCCTGCGCTGCACACTCCGTGGCACCCTCAAACGGAGACACCGTTCTGAAACCGGACGCAGACTGTATGCCGATCCAGTTGCTGTGGGTGATTGGGTCCTTTTCACGCAACTTGATATGGAGGAGGGAGTGGTAGAGGATATTCTGCCGCGTCAGACAAAATTCTCGCGGCAGTACGCTGGAAAACACGGGGACATTGAACAGGTTATCGTTGCGAATGCACATCAAATCGTAGCCGTTGTCTCCACGCTGATGCCGCCCCTTAACTTTCGGACACTCGATAGATTCCTTATCTTGGCGGAAGCCGGCGACATGGAAGCCGTGGTATGTCTCAACAAAATGGACTTAGTGGATGCGGCACAACGGACGGAACTCGAAACGACCTTTGCCGTTTATGAGAAATTGGGGTACCGGGTCATCTATACCAGTATCAATGTTCCTGAGAGCCTGGACGCACTCCAAAATGTGCTGAGTGATAAATTTAGTGTTATTGTCGGTGCATCTGGTGTCGGCAAATCCAGCCTACTGAACGCACTTCAACCGAGTTTAGACTTGCGGACAGGTGAAGTCGGTATCAGAACCCAGAAGGGACGGCATACAACGACCCTTGTCGAACTCTTTCCCTTAGACCTCGGGGGTGAAGTCGCCGACACGCCCGGTATACGGGAAGTCGGATTGTGGGGGATAGATACAGAGAATTTAGAGTACTATTTCCCAGAAATGGAACCGTATCTCGGCACCTGCAAATACAACGATTGTGCCCACGTTGCGGAACCCGATTGTGCTGTTCAGGATGCCGTTGAAGCCGGTGAAATACATGCAGAACGGTATCGGAGTTATGTCGTCTTGCGAACAGAGGGAACAGACGGGTAGCAGTCGACAAAAAATTGTCAGTAAAGAGGGATATAGGTTAAAGATCAGGTAGCTTGGAACGCGTAGCGGTTGGGTCGCCCAACCCGTACAGAAAGCGGATCTACGGAAAGAAGCGTCAAAGTGCTAAACTCACCTGATCGAACCGCAAGGAAAATTAAAAATGTTCACGGGCGTGAGCCAGCCGCTCTGGAACACCGATATCGATCCAGTCGGCATCCGTTTCTAAAGTATAGAGATTGGAAACGGATGGAAAAACGTCTCGTTCCATAGAGAAGTTTTCTCGGTCGCTTGGAAACGTGTCAGCAATGCTTCGATCGAAAAGATATACCCCACTGTTGATATACCCAGCACAACGGGTAGACTGTTTCTCACGAAACGCCTGAATTTTTCCCTCACCGTCCGATACAATCTCGCCGTAGGGACGGATGTCCGGGACATGCACACTTAACAGCACCCCTGCCATCCCTTGCTCAAATCGAACCAACATTTCCCGTAGCGAAAAGTTAGCGATCAGAATATCGCCGTTTAGGACAAAAAAGGGCGATGTATCGATCTGCTGCATCGCATGCTGAATCGCGCCGCCAGTACCGAGTCGCTTTTCCTCTTTGGCATAACGGATACACATCCCAGCGTAAGCGTCTCCTACCCGCCCATAAAGCACATCGTGAAGGTGTCCCGACGCGAGGATGACCGAGGTGACACCTACATCTCTCAGCAATTGGATTTGCCATTCCAATACTGTTTTCCCAGCGATCTCCAGCAGAATCTTCGGCAGTGTTTTCGCTGTCTCACCGAGCCGCGTGGCGAGACCGCCGCACAGAATAATCGCTTCCATTCTTTAATTTTTCCTTGCGGTTCGATCAAGTGGGTTAATGATTTCACGTGCTTTTGCGTATATCCGCCTGCGCCGTTGTTGCAGGCTACAATTACTGTTAAACCTATACAATCTAAATAACAGGCTGGTTCGTGGTCGTGCGATTTATCGCACGTTCAGAAATGACCGAATTAAATCCTGAATCCTCATATAGATTGTGCTACAATTTTCCGATAACCGATAATCGACTGCCAACCGCTGATGGTTATACCGACCTATGTCCTGCGAAGCCGCGTGGGTTTTCAAAAGCATCTGTCCACAAATCGCACCATTCTTGGTGTTCAGATAGGACAGTTTCGGGATTTTTACGACTCCGGACGATGAAGTCTGGATGCGCCGTGCGTCCCGTATGATGTCCTGTGGTCTGATAACGTAAATCCAGCGACCAACGGCACCGATCGGACGTGTTCGGTTGCGAGCGATGTGGGGTGAAGCGGCTCAATAAGATAACATCACCACGATAACATTCCAACATAAGCGGTTCAACATCCGGCATCAACTCCGGTTTGATCATCGTCCCGCCCTCTTTTTGGTGGCTCAGATAGCCTTTGTCTTCAGTAATACCCGGCAACGCTTCAAGACATCCCATCTCTATTGTGCTGTCCCCCAGTGGAAGCCAACATGTGATGATGGCGGATCCCTCCGCTTCTGGCATCATCACACCAGCATCTTGGTGCCACGGCACACCCCCTGCCCAACTCGCATTCCCGTCTATAACGGGCGGTTTCGCACGTAGATGCTGAATCGGATTACACGTAATTTCGGGACCCACAATACCTTCAACGACATCTAAAAGGTTGTCGTTCTTCAGGAATTCAAAGATGGCTTTGCCACGGTAGTGCATGATGTCCAAGCCACTCACCATCTCGTTGGATTGTGCTAACAACTTACCGAACCGTTTATCAAAGGGGTCATCTTCATGCAAGTCTTCGATTTTACCTTCCTGCTTTAAGGCAAGGGCGCGTTCCGAAATCCAATCTGAAATCTCGTCAATCACCGGCTGGAGGTCTTCGTCAGTCAAGACATTTTTGGCGATTAGAACACCTTGTGTCCAGAAGGTTTCGCACTGCTCTGGCGTGAGTCTCATAAAAAATCTCTCCCTACCGCAAGGAATAATTATAGTAAAGTTTAGAATTAAAAAGACATTTTAACGCTCCGACATGCCTGCCTCACCTCGTAGGGGCGAGGTCCCCTCGCCCGCTGTCAAATGTCCCATTAATTATGGGTTTTACTATAAAAATATAAAAAGTTTGGCAAATATGATACCATAATGGAAAAAATTCAACAAGGAGCATTACGGCATGAAAGGAAAACGGATTGTGATGCCAGCGAAACGTTCAGCAACGCTGGAGGATTTTGAACTTGATGAGACACTCACGCCGAACCAAATTCTGTTAAAAACGCACTACAGTTTGATTAGTCCCGGCACCGAAGGCGCAGGGTATACTGGACTCGAAAGTGGAACACAGTTCCCACACGGCTCCGGCTATACGTCGATCGGCGAAGTCCGCAAAGTTGGTGAAAATGTGACCAAATGTGCCGTCGGAGACCTCGCCTTCTGCTATGGTCCACACGCCTCTATCGCCAAAACCGAGTCAGTCCTTTTAGCGTTTAAACCGCCTTTAGACATAGACGAGAAATTGGTTCCGTTCGTCCGAATGGCGACAGTCGCAATGACCTCTCTACGGGTATCTTCCGCCGAATTCGGGGATACCGTTGCGGTTATCGGTTTGGGATTGGTCGGCAACTCTGCCTCGCAACTTTTCAATCTGGCAGGCATGAAAGTTATCAGCATCGAGCGGGTGCCGCGTCGACTTGAAATCGCTCGGCAGTGCGGTATCCAACACCTGATTAATCCAGATGAAGAAGATGCGCTGGAACGGGTTATAGATTTGACAAACGGCGAGAAAGCCGCGGTCACTGTCGAAGCGATCGGAAACCCACGACTCGTCGAAACAGCATATCAGTTGACCGGCAGACAGGGAGAGGTCATCTTACTCGGTTCGCCGCGCGGTGAATACGTCACAGATGCAACCGCCATTTTAAACTACAGCCACAGTGTCGGTTTGGGCGCGATTACGCTCAGAAGTGCACATGAGTGGGTCTACCCGACGATGCACTCTGGCGAGTCGAAACATTCACTTGAACGCAACTCGCGCTTGGTCTATTCACTGATGTGTGAGGGCAAGTTCAAGGCGCAAGAATTGCTGACGCATGTCATTGACCCGGAGGTATCCGCACAATCTGCCTACGATGGATTGGCGGATCGCAAAGATGAATACTTGGGTGTGATTATGGACTGGACGTAGTGTTTGTGCGGGAGTTTACAGTCGCGCAATTCATTGCGCTTGGGGTCTGTTCTGAGAAGGCAGGGAAATCAATTTTTACTTTTTTGCCGAAAAAAGTTTGACATTTTTTGCGATTTCAGATAGACTCACCTAAACCGGCACACCATCTGGCGGTTTATGGCTGCTTTGATATTCCTGAGTGGTGCTCTCTTCCTGTTTACGTATAATAATGGAGCGGTCTCAGAGTCCCAAGCCACCTATTGCTGTGATGGTGAGGCAAAGGCAGTTTCCTCTGCCGTTGACAGCAGCTCGGATTTCGGAGGTGGTATCCCTGCGGATACTACAGTTACTGACGACTGTTGTGGTGGAAAGGATAATCCCCTTCCGGCAAGCAGTTTCAGCAACAGTACACCTACATGTCCAACTGGTGGAAATGGTTGTAGTTACCCTAGCACCTGTCAAGAATGCAAAAATAATTCAGTATGTAGTGGTGGTGCTGGTTGTACAGAGAAATAGACGTTTCATGTGAAACGAGAGCATCCGATGTTAATTTCGAGTGAAGGTATTTACGTAGCTGTTAACATTCGTCTATAAGGCATGGGACGCTCTCGTTTTCCAAGAGAAATGGTTTCAGATGAAAAATCAAATCTCGCAAATTCAGAAACAATGTGTAGATATAAACAAAGATGTTGCAACATGGAGGTTACCTAACGGAGCAATTGCCCGATTGGGGCGAGGAAGCGTGAACGACCTGGCCATTTCGCAAGATAGGAAATATTTTGCAGTTGGAACCGATATAGGGGTGTGGGTATATGACTACTCGATGCTAGTGCCTATCGCGTTGTGGGACACGGAACGCGGGATGGTTACCACTGTGGATTTTTCCCCTAATGAAAGCCGTTGGCTTGTCACTGGCAATGCGGATGGTATCCTCAAGGTATGGGATCTTCATCGCGGAATACGCGTTTCCAGAATGAAATATTCGGAAGGGAAAAGTGACGAGTGGCGTGACGGAATTTCACGGGTTGCCTTTTCTGGGGACGGTCAGTACATTGCTGCTTCGGTGACATCAATGGGTGTCATTTACATCTGGCATTCGGAAACGGGTGAACAGATCTCCCGATGTTCCGCCACTCCAGATATAAAGATTAAATGGCGTGGATTGCGGCGACCCCTCTGTTTTTCCGATGATGGGTGCTTTTTGGCATGCGCTAGTCCGGCTGACGCAGCGGGCACCGTTGATTGCATCTCAGTGTGGCACGTAACAACAGGTGAACACGTCGCTTCTTTCAACGGAAATACGGCACAAGTCCTTTTCCTTACCTTCTCTCCTTGTGGAAGGTATCTTGCCGCTGGTGATATGTCTGGCATCTTACGAGAGTGGTGTGTCACCACCGGCAACCAGACACGCGTATTTTCCAAATATGCTGAGAAGTATTGGATGGTTCCGTCTTATTTACCCTCGGGCGCGCTGCGTGCTGCTGGGGTGGGTAAAACTGACACCGCTGCAACTTTTGTGTGGGATGTGGAACGCCATGAAAAATTAAAAACCTTCAAACTACCTGCTTCCATCGGTAGCATCCGGTTTTCAAAAGGCACTTCTTTGGCTTTCGCGCGTGCAGCAGAGATTAACTTGTGGGATGTGGATATGCCACACGCTGTTGCCGTTGTTTCTACAGAAATTTCCTTTCCAGCGTGTGTCACATTTTCGCCAGATGGTGAAACACTCCTAACTGCTGGCACGGGACCTGTCACTTGTTGGGATGTGCTTTCCAAAAAACAATCCCGGCGGTTGATATCCCGTGTGACGACAAAGACCCCTGTCAATACAGAAACGAAAGTCCATTCTGTCTATATTTCCCCTTCTGGAAATGTAGACGCATTGGGCAGTGCTCGGAACATGCTTTACGTGTGGAATCTTGAAACGCATCAAACAATTGATTGGTCCGCTCTACTCCAGGAGTCTGTACCCTTCGCGGCAAGGCCTGGGGAGCAAGGCGCGGATCTAGATAGTAGATTATATGTGTGGGATAGGCAAGGTAATCACCATACGCTCATTGGGCACACTGCACACGAAGAGTATGTGCAGGCGGCTGTGTTCTCGCCTACAGGCGAAAAATGGGCAAGTGGAGACTACGATGGCAAGTTATATGTGTGGGATAGACATGGAAACCAGCGGAATGCTCTCATTGGACACACTGCTACTATTAAGGCACTCGCGTTTGCCCCGGATGGTAAACGCCTCGTGAGTGCTTCAAATGATGAAACGGTTCGGGTATGGAATGTCGCATCCGGTGCGGAACTGATCTCACTCTCCTTAACCCAGTTAAACCCAGAACGCTATAATGGTGATCTGTATCACAAACAAGAGTTCATAGAGCAGCAGCGTGAAAGGCGCGAGCGAGGAGATAAACCTGCGCGTCCTGAAATCGGGGCACTTGCTTTTTCCCCTCGTGGTGATATCATTGCGGGTGGGCTATATGGCGAAATTCGGTTATGGGATGCGAAGACTTATGAAGTGCTCAGAGCGATATTACCGCCCTTAACGTGTCGGAGGCAGTTTGCCTTGGCATTTTCACCATGTGGATACTTCCTCGCTTCTGGTGCTTGGTGGGATGGTACAGAGAAAGTGTCCATCCGGTTGTGGGAGGTGGCAACGGGTGAGAATATCGTCACTTTCTGGGGGCACTCCACTGACGTTCAGGACATTGCCTTTTCACCAGATGGCACGCTTCTCGCCAGCGGTAGTTTTGATGGCACTGTTCTCTTGTGGGACGTGACACTGTATCTACACCATAAAAGGTAAATCGGGACTTACACAATGCGCGATGAATTGTGAGAGTAGAGGTTGGGTTACCCAACCCCTAAGAACCATACCGTTTTTGAGAAATGGGGGTACTGAGTAGAAATCAGTCTTGCCATCGACTCTGGAATTCTGTCACCATTGCGTCAGGTGCGCCATGCTGCCCTAAGAAGTCCAGAAATGCTTGGTAGAGCCGCCGCGCCTCTGACGTATCTGATTCAAACCGATTATTCATCTGTTCCGGATCAGAGGGTAAATGGAATAACTGCTGCGGCGCGCCTTGGTTCTCTAAAAGCAGAGACCATGTGCCGTCCGTGATGCTTCCATGCGGGCTACCGCCATCAGGACTCCAGCCCCCGACCCAGGCACCATGCGTAACAGTATACTCGCGTCCTGTGTCAGTATCTCCCATGATAACGGGCAGAAGACTGTTACCTTCCACTTGCGCCTCGTGTTCCACATCCAACACATCAATAACGGTAGGCGGAATATCAATAATGCTGGCGAGCGCATTGGTGTGCCGGGGTGTCGCCTCTGGGTGATAAACCATGAGTGGGATATGGATAACCTCTTCATACATGCTGAGGTTCTTCGCGAGGAGTCCGTGTTCACCCAGTAGGAAACCGTGATCCGCCATGAAGATCACCATTGTGTTTTCCATCAAGCCCATATAATCGATTTTCCGCAGGAGTTGTCCGATCCAGTTGTCAGCCAGTGATGCTTCTGCCCGGTAGAGGGCGTTGAGCCGTTCCGTCTCTCGTTCATTCATCGGATTGGGACCGTAGGGGGGATAGATCGGTTCCGGTCCGTCGTAATCGCTCGCATCGAAACGCTTTAGATACCATTCGGGGGCATCCCACGGTTCATGCGGATCGAAAGTGTCCACCATCAGGTAGAAGTTTTCGTGCTGATGGTTACGTTCCAACCAGTCGCAAGCCGTCTGCATCGTCTGCGCAACGTAAGTGTCCGCCTCGGTCTGTCGGAACGCCATGTTTCTCAGGTGATTGCCGAGTCCACCGGGCAATTTGTTCGGATGTGTTCGTGTGTACTCACGATACTGCAACGATTTTTTCGATTCATAATCGTAGGGCTGCGTCTCTAAATGATCACCCTCTTGCCCGCGAATCCACTTCCATCCCGTGAACCCACGGTTGTAAAAGAAACCGTTGTTGATGTGATGCGGCGTATCCGCAATCATCATACTCACAATCCCAGCGTTCGTTAAGTCATCAGCGATGACGGGGACATCTCGTTTGAGAGGTTCCCACCCCCTTCGACAGATACTGACTTGCCCTGTCACGAGTTCGCCACGAATCGGAACAGTCGGAAAACCACAGACATACGCTTTGTCAAAAACGACACATTTTTCCGCGAAAGCATTCAGGGAGGGTGTGTATCCCTTTCCGCCATAGATAGCAAGGTTATCCCGTCGAAATGTGTCTGAAATAATGTGGATGATGTTCATAGCACTTCCTCATTGAAAAGATTATCGCATATAATAACATACTGTATGATATTTTTCAATCAGGTGTAGTCTAATACCATTTCTAAAGGAACTTTTCTCATTAACGAAAACCGGTTCGTAGGGGCGAGGTCCCCTCGCCCGTCCAAGCCAGCGGAAACCTCATAACGTTTCAAAATCTCTAAAATGCGAATTTATCTTTCAGATTTGGTATAACTTTTCAGTTGTCCTGATTTGGGTTTTGTGATATTCTTAAATCTGACAGAAGATTTTCTTGCGTGTTTTCGGCGATTACCAGTGTCATAGCACGCAAACCTAAAGGATTGTAAGGATTGGTTCCAAATACCTATGATGAAGTCTTTTCGCGGTTCGCCATTTGCACAACAGCCGGCAATAATCCGTAGATACCCCAGAAGGGAATCCCAATGGCGTCCCCGTTCAGCAGATTGTTTACGGTGAAGTGCACCATCAATGAAATTTCTGCCGCCATTAATCCAATGACCATGGCACGGTAAAACCCGTCTTCTAACGTTTGGAGGGCACGAAACCCATAGCGTAGGAAGGCAAAGTTCAACCATACCCATATCCCTAATCCAACGATTCCCAATTCCGCCATCACTTGGAGATATTCGCTGTGGGCACCGAGTTGATACTGCGCCGTATAACTTCCAACAAGTGCCACATCCTCCTCGTATAACATCGCAAACGCCCCGTATCCTTTCCCCAAAATAGGGCTTTCAGCGAACATCACGAAAGCCTGTCCCCATCGTAAGAGACGCGCTCGGTTTGAAGCATAACTGAGGTCCACCGCGGATGTGACACGTTCAACGAGAATATTGTAGATACCGGGAAGATTCAGACACGCCAGTAGGATAAAGCATGCCGCACCGATAAACAGAATCTTTTTATGCGTAACGCCTTTCCCCAGTTGCAGCAGCATGAAACCGATCGCAACGATGACCGATAGCCAGACCCCACGCGAAAAGCAGAACAGGAGTCCCACACCGAAGCATAAGAACCATGCCGTCCAGAGCACACGGTCGTACCCACTATTGTCAAAGAGAAGACGACTCAGACAGACGAGGAAGAAAAGCGCAGCAAACGCACCGTAGACGGAATAATTTGTAAACGGCGCACTCCGATACGCACTTGTCCACTGCCAGGCATCTATGTGATAGATGAGGACAATAACTGTCCAGATGACGGCAACCGCAGCGGACGGAAAACTGGCGACAAAAAGTCGTTTCAGGGAATTCCTGTTTTGGATGACAGTGTGCACTATCACACTGAACAGCATGTAGGCTGTCGCACGGAGTGCTCCCTTAAGTGTCCCAAAAAGATCGGGCGTGTTGATGGCAGAAAGAAATGTAACAAGGATGTAGAAGCAGAGAGGGGGAAAAAAAGGGAAGGTATTTTCCGATTTAGTCCCGTAGGCGGGAACTCCGGTTCCCGACCGGATTACCCGATCCAGTATGCGTCGCACGCAGTAAACGGCAACGAGCATCCCTAAGAGGGGTTCTGTCGGTGTTTGAATCTCAAAGCGACCTGGGAGAATATAGCGAAATGAAAATGGCAGGGCGATTAACAGCAGATAGACCGCAAGCTCCATGCCTAAAAAGATGAAAGCACACGTTACAGCCAGCAAACTGAGAAGTGGGAGCGGCGTATCCGAGTAACCACCGATGATACAACCGAATACGAGACAGACGACATAAGGGAGAATGCGCTTGCCTTTCATGGTTTCCATTTAAAGCCGCATTTTAATGCCTAAACCAATCGCAGTGCCGTCTAAAATCAGGTCGAGTGGGGTAGTGCCAGTTGTTTCTACCGTTTTGAGTATCCGTTTCACCTCAAAGTTGAGGGATAGGTTCTGTTCCCACTCCAGCAGTTCTGCCCCGATGAGGACGTATCCGGTTGGTCCTGAGGAGCTATTGTCAAAGCGGATACCCTGTTGTTCAATGAGGTCAATCGCACTACCACTCAGGTGTGTTCCCAAATAACCGATACCACCCCCCAAGTAAATTGGGAGATATTCGGAGAGGAGCATTGGACGATAGATAAACTGGTACGAAATCGGGATGAGGGTGGTAGAGAGGTTCGCGGAGGTAGGCGGTGGAATGTCAAGTTCCATTTGCCAATAGCCGAATTCTAAACGTGAATCGAACTCAGCACTATGTTCAAATACAACCGAAACCGTTGGTAACAGCGCACCCGGAACCCGGGATACGCCGACGCTCTGGAGAATATCTGCCAAGCTGCCCAACTCCGGTTTGTATGAAAATAGGGACAACTGAAACGATGGCGCGTGCAGATATTCTGCCAAAAAATCTCGGACAGGGGAGGGTCTCAAGGGGGGTCCATCGGCGGTATCTGCAAGTGTTAAGCAGGGAATTAGCAACAGAAACAAACAGCAGGCAAATACCAAACGCATAAGTAGTAAAGTCCTTATCTACTGCGCATAGAGAGCAGTGATATGACAGCAATAGGCGAGTACTCGGAGGTCACGCGATCACTATCGTTGTGATGGCGTGCCTCCGTTAGCGACCCGCCTATATATTGATACAAGAGCCCTCGGGCTGCATTCATTAGGGCAGCGGAACTAAAGCGGCTTCCACTAGAATTAATGTGAATGGCCTGCAGGAACCAGAATAACTTCGACCCGACGATTCATGGCTCTGCCTGCGGCAGTGTTCTGTGGCGCAACAGGATCCGTGTGTGCTTTGCCAACAGCCTCAATTCTGCCAGCCTCAATTCCTTTGGATTTCAGGTGTTTTGCAGCGGAGTTCGCACGTGCCTGTGAGAGATCCCAATTACTTCCGTAATTTCCCTTCAGCACTGGCATGCCGTCCGCGTGTCCAACAACCTTGATCTTTGCGTCCGACGCTTCCATGAGTTGTTCAACGATACCGTCAAGCATCTGCTCCGCGTCGCCGGATAAACTGGTGCGACCACTGGCGAAAGTGACGGTAACCAGCAGTGTGGGGGCTGAGGCAACTTCTTCTGCCACCATCGCTAAACCTTCTTCCAAAGCCATCACTCGAGACGCGAGCTTCTCTACCGTCTCGTCCTGAGCCATATTGGCTTTTTTAAGTGCCATGAACTCTTCTTCATGTTCTGCCTTTACAGCTTCGACAGATGCCATCGATTCCTGGGCTTGCGCATCAAGCACCGCTGTCAGGTCTGCACGGAGTTGCGCATCCTGTTCTTTGGCACTTTGATTCGCAGCAGCAATGGTATCGGCATCCCCTTGTTGGGATACGGCAATCGCCTCATCTTTTGCTTTGGAGATGGCTTCCGTTAGATCTTTGCCCTGCTGATCAACCTTGCCATCCAGCATTGTAATTTTGTTTGACATGTCTGCTTCACTTTGTTCTATCTTTGAGACATGTTCATTCTTCCACATTTCGAACTCTTCCTGATCTAACTTGCCGCAACTACTCACAACAAGTGCAACACCCAGAAGAGCGATAATTGTGAAAGCGGTTCTACTTATCATGGATTCCTGCTCCTTTTACTACAGATAATTGCAGATAACTGGTTATGTCTGTAGAGGTAGTTCCTGTTTCAACGTCCACTGCCGCCGCCAGCATCGTAGTGCTGATTGTATAAGGTCTTACACGGACTCCGCAGGCATTTTACATCTCGACCAATATGGGGGACCTGTAAGCGGTTTATTCTCACAGGCACTTTTAATATAAATTATACAACTTTTTCCTAAAAAAAGTCAAGAGTTTTTTTCACAAACGCCGAGGCGATTGGACCAGGGCTTTAAAATCCTCTTGATTTTTGATGCGAAATACGTTAAAATTCTATGACTCGCCAGAGATTCCATGAAAGTTTTGAAGTTGCGAAGTGTACTAAAATTAGGAAGTCTGTAAAGTTAGAAGAGCGGTTTGGAAGGTCAAACCACCTCTGACAACTTTAGGCACTTACGAACACTTTGCTGACTTTAAAGAACGTCCTTGATAGTCGAAATGGACGCTATTCCTCTGCAAGGTAAAATTATCTGCAAGGTAAAATTAAAAGAATGGGACAGATAAGTATCATCTTAATTGCGGGACTCCTCTTTCTTTTTTCGTTTGAGCCACCGCAAACAAGCATGAATATCAGTGATATGCAGGTCGTCCTCTGGACAATTGTCTTGACAGGATTCCCTATTCTTATCACATGTTTTGTGACCTCCTATGTCGCAAGAACCTTTCCCGCGGACGAAGAGGAGAACCTACCAACACTCTATCGGCTGCGCCGCTTCATGATTGTTTTTGAGTGCCTCAGTTTAGCGGCATACCTCTGCAATCTGTATCTGTTGAATCTGCCAATGCTGATTGACAAATACTTCGTCTTCTTTCCCATGGCACATCTGCGCCAGACCCTCGCCTTGCTGCCGCTACTGATCGGACTGATATGTATCCGCCTTGCGTTTTATCAGGTGAATAAGCTACAACCCGGTCATTACAGAGAGATTCTCAGTCTGCAATTCAAGTTTCTGCTTTTCCCGTTATTGCCGATGTTCCTGTATTTAGTGATGATGGACGCGATTCACTGGCTTCCATATTCAGCAAAAGTCTTCATTGTTGAGCATCCGTATATTCTAATCGGGCTGATCCTACCGGTAATTATTTCTGCGTATATCTTTGCACCATTCTTGATGCAGTTTCTATGGAAAACAGAACCCCTCGCGGTGGATTCAGTGCTAAAGGAGAGATTGGATCGTTTGACGAGGCAGAGCGGTATAAAATACCGGGAGGTGGTCGTATGGCAAACCGGTTCGCTGTTAATTGCCAACGCAGCTGTGGCGGGAACGCTTCCATGGAATCGTCGCATTTTTCTCACAGACGCGCTTCTCGAATACTTCACGGATGAAGAAATTGAAACGGTTGTCGCTCATGAACTTGGACATATCCGCTATCGGCACATTCCAACGTATATGCTGTTTTCACTCTTCTATCTCTTGAATTATCCCTTTTTCTATGTGCTTGTTGAAGAACCGCTGTTAACATACCTTGGAGAATCACAGTCCCTTTTGTCAGTGGTATCGACCTTATGTTCGCTGGCTTTTCTAATCATTTATTTCATAGTTATCTTCCGATATTTGTCAAGGCGGTGCGAACATCAAGCCGACCTGTATGCGGTTCGGCTTACAGAGAAACCGGAAGCATTCAAAGATGCCTTGGTGAAACTCGCAGTCCTGAATTCAGTGCCGAAATCAATTCAGCGTTTCTTTGAAATCTTCAATACCCACCCGTCCATCTATCGACGCGTTGAATTCATCAACCAGTGGATAGAGCATAATTCTGCGGTTCAACGTTACAAAAATTATTTGGTTGAAGTCAAAGTTTTAATCCTCTTGCTACCCGTATTGGGCATTCTCGCTGTGCTGTTGCTGCGTTAGGGTGGTCGACAGATACCGCAAATAAGCGCAAGCCTCTATAGAAAACTTATAGGACAGTATTGACCGCCGCGGGTTACTCTTCTGAGTGCTGCGGTTCCGCCACCTCTTCAATCGCAAATTGTAACCGCTCGACTATTCGGTACAAGGGCAATTCATACTTTTTCTGAAGACGACGGTTCTCATCAGCGATATGAAAAGCGACTAACAACGGAACCCTCTGTTCGTCAAAACCTTTTCTGAGATAGGATTCAACTAAATCTTTGACGTATTCAACCAGTTCATTGATTGCTGCTGGCGTTAGATCTTCTGTCGGTTTTATGGTATAAGGTGTGCCGAGTATAACAAAACGAATCGGCGCGAAATCCTGTTCTTGCTGCATTGTAGTTTTATTGCCCCTTTCGTATATCTTGGTGAACCATATAGGATTGTGAGGTTACGCTATAGACCTGGCACCCCACCCGGATGCTTAAAAGGAATGCCTGTGAATCTCTCCAGCGGAGGGTTTCCCTGTCTATAGGGCTTGACGCATTGTCTCAATGCACGGCGCAACACCCGTCCATTTCTCAAACGCGATAGCCCCCTGATGAACTAACATCCCAATACCACCAAGCGTTTGACAGCCGCGCTCGGTCGCGGCTTGCATCAAAGGTGTTACCGGCGGCGTATACACAATGTCATAAACAATAGTATTCGGTTGAAGCCAGTCAGCGGAAATCAGTAAGGGGTGTGTTACATCCATGCTTATCGTTGCAGTGTTGACAAGGAGTTTGCTCTCCCGAACAGATAGCGGCAATCGTTCATCTGTGAGCCCCATTCCTTGCATGGAAACCCCTGTCTTCTGATCCATCTCTGTTGCTAAAGAAACCGCTTTTTCCACCGTGCGATTGGCGATTGTAATCGCGGCTACGCCTCTCAGTGCTAACGCAACAACGACAGCCCTCGCAGCGCCGCCTGCTCCCAAAACCACGACCTTCTCGCCTACCGGCGTCCCAGACAGGTTTCCGTCCTCGTCTAACGCTTGTAAGACACCGGGGGCATCTGTATTATCGCCATGTATGTTCCCGTCAACAAACGTCAGGGTGTTCACAGCACCGATGAGTTCCGCTTCCCGAGAGATTGATGTAAGGAACGGGATGACGGCTTGTTTGTGTGGGAGTGTTACGTTAATCCCGACGACGTTAATCGCTTTAAACCCAGCAATCGCAGCTGCCAAATCATCAGGGCGGACATGAAACGGGACATATACATAATCGAGACCTGCTTTGGCAAAAGCCGCATTGTGCATTTGTGGTGAACGGCTGTGCACAACGGGATCACCAATAACACCGACAATACGAGTATGTCCGGTCAATTTTTTTATTGTGCCTTGCGGTTCGATGACGTGAGTCTGGGATTTCATTCTGCAAGTAGGCCTTCAACTTTCTGTTTCGCCGTTTCCATTTTCGGATAGCGAATGTCGCGATAGCCACGAACTTCCTCCACACATTCTAACGCTTGGAGATGCTTTTCATACGTCTCAGTGTCAATCGGTGAGAAGGTGTCAATTACGCGGGTAATATACCAGTCTCGAAACGCTTTTTCCTTGGCGTGCCATTCTGGAAGCCAACGTCTTAAGAACTTCATCCGTTTCATCAGATGCAATTGCCAATTGCGTGTGTCAATATCCCCTTCAAGATCAAGCCCCATCACGGTGAAATGTGGACGGTTGAGATGGACGTATTTAATCCTATCACCGTTTGCTGGGTCAACCTTATACAATTCCTTATCCCGCTGCAATTTTTCCTCGCTCGTTAGCAGATGTGCGACGTAGACCTCGTCCTTGATGAGCATCACCTTGTGGAGATAGCGAATCGCGGCTTTTGTCGCGCGATAGTGATACACTTCTGAGTCGTGGGCGTAGACCTGTTTAATTTTTTCAACGTATATCCGCGCGTAGTTAATATCCTCGAACTGGATCAAATCATAGATATAGAGTGCGAGGATTCGGTGGATGCTGTCTGAATCGAGATTCAGCGTTTCAATGGTATTTTTAACAAGTGTTACGTATTCTCGCGTTAAACGTTTCCCATTACGTTTTTTTGTCAGGATCCGTTGTTTTTCGGAAAGCATTTCAGCATAAGTTCCCAGCGGATCCCTTTCTGAACGTGTATCCGCAAGGGATTCGGTGTTTTCTAATGCAAGACGGCGTCCAACGGTGAACGCTTTCATATTGGTATCCAAATCGGCGTGCGGGACCATCTGCTTTAGTGCCAATCGGAGGGGTTCCAATTCGAGAGGTATCATTTGCCGTTGGAAGGCTGTCCCCAGAAGCATCATGTTCGCGTAGAGTTTGTTCCCGAACAATTGCTCAGAGACTCTGAATAGATCCGTCCCAAAATATGTGTCCGCATTCGTATAGGTCTGGAGGGACGCTTCAAGGGTCTCTGGATCGAAATCGTCTTTGCCGATGAGCGTGGTGATCGTTTCAGTTTTCGCTGTATTCACTACAGCAGTGGTTCGATGTGGTGACGCAATGCGGAAGAGCGATTGCGCAGTGATACCGCGGACGGCTTCTAAAATATCAAGCCCTAATAGCAGATCCGCCTTACCATAAGGAATCATTGGCGAGGCGTGAACACCCGGTTGCATATATGTGATGTGTGTATAAACACCGCCATTGCGGATTGCCAATCCCTTCCTATCGCAAAACGTCACGTTGTAGCCCTGAAGATAACCCGCAACCACAAGAACTTTTGAAATCGTGCCGATCCCCATGCCCCCGACACCTGCGGCGTACATGTTCCACCGCTGCTCGAACGTCCGTAGGGGAGGCGGTGGTAAAGGTTCATCACTCAAGAGGGCACGATTTCTGGAGTCTGTTGTTTGATCTTGCGGCGGACGTTTACGTGTGACGATAACCTCTTCAAACGCCGGACATGCGTATTTAATTCGGGCACAAGCACCATCGGAAACACAATTTGACTGATCGATGGCGATTTTCTCGCCGTAATCGGTATCGACTATTTTTAGAGCTGGACATCCCGTGGCAGTGGTACATTCTCGACAAAACTCACAGACCTCAGGCGTTATGTTAATATGCTTTTCGTATTTAAGAAAACCATCTTTAGCGACTGTTTGCCGTTGTTCGCGGCGGATGCGACGCTGATAGGTAATCGCACACTCCTTATCGGCGATGATAATTTTGACACCCGATTTGAGAATGGTTTTCTCCAGATGTTTTTTGTAGTTCACCCTGTCTTCCGGGTTGGTCCGCACGATTTCTATATCGGAATTACCCACGAGTCCTTGTGCCACTTGCTCAATATCTTGTGCGAACGTCGGATTGCCGAGGAGGTCCAGCTCACCAGCAGGCGTCGGTTGATGTCCCGTCATCGCTGTTGTCTGATTGTCTAAAATAATGTAGGCGATGTCTTGGTCGTTTTTGATTGAATCCGAAATAGCTGCCATCCCGCCGTGGAAAAAGGTCGAATCCCCCATGAAAACGATCTGCTTGTTTTTGATAAATGGGTCAATGCCAGCCCCCGCACCGCCACCCAATGCCATCGCGGAAAGATTGTGCATTAAACGTGGAAACGGTTCATATTTGAGCATCGAATAGCAACCGATATCCCCATGAAAAACGAGATCAACCGGTCCTGAATCGTGATGTTTCTTCATATAGCCCACATCCATGAATTGTTCCGTAATTTCAAGGAAGACGCTCGAAGAATCACGATGCGGACAGCCCGGACAAAAGGTCGGCGTGCGTTGTGGAATGTCGATCTGCTGCGCGGAGACC
The DNA here is from genome assembly GCA_009839745.1 of Candidatus Poribacteria bacterium. Taxonomy (NCBI): domain Bacteria; phylum Candidatus Poribacteria; species Candidatus Poribacteria bacterium. Next base: position 16,024 of record VXPE01000054.1, on the reverse strand, counting down.
TGTTGTTGAAGTGTTTCTTCGCCTGAGATATGTTCCAAATCGATTTTTGGATCGTGATAGGTTGGCGGCGTCTGTCGTGGGCTGGAGGTCCCGCCTACAGTAGATGTATCGCTTGTGCCGAGCAGATGTTTGAGAAGTGGGATAAGTTTTTGGATAAGGATAGAGGTATCTAAACCAGAAGTTACCGGAATTCCTGTCAGACCGTTGGGAAATTGTTTTCCCCACACGTTTACATATCGATCCATATCACCATTCTGATACCCTTGCGTGATGAATGCTTTTATTTCGTTCTCTAAAAGCGGGCGTTTTTCCTCAAACACGTAGATTTCGTCAACCTGTGCAGCGAACTCTCTGATGAGGTCCGTGTCAATAGGATGCGTCATACCGAGTTTGAGAATCGGGATCTCACCGTCCACCCCCAGTTCCCCGAGGGCGTGAAGGAGGCAACTATACGCTAAACCCGCACTGACAAATCCGATACGGTGTTTCTTCCGTAGGGGCGCGGTTCCCTCGCCTTCACCCATGAACTGGATTGTGTTAAGTCCGAGGTTCCGTGCTGTCTCAAGGGCGGTCGGAATCCGCTCTCTCAATGCCTCCACTTCGATCTGTGCAGTATGTGGCGGTAGAACAACCCGTTTATCGGCATCGATGTATTGGGTATCCAAGTTAATCTGCTTCAAATCACTGATTTCAGGATAAATGTTAGGATGGAGTTCTACATTGCCCCCGCCGCTCGCCTGATTTTCGGTCGTTAAGTAGCAGACGTAGAGGTTCGATGCCGCGGAAATCTCGAAGGCGCAGTGAATCCAGTCCTTAAGTTCCTGAAATGTCGCAGGTTCAATCAGAGGTGTTTGGACATGCCGTGCCAGAAATCGGGAATCAGCGGGGACCTGCGTGCTGTGGGACCATGTATCGTCACCAACCACGACAACGGCACCCCCGGTTGTTCCAGCAAGGTTACTAATCGCTAGGGCATCAGAGGCGACATGAAAGCCGACACTTTTCATAAATGTAATCGCACGGACATCCGCCATCTGCGAACCGTTGAGGCGCGCGATACTCAATGCCTCGTTATTGGCTATCTGCGCGACGATGCCGTTGGTTTTCAACAATTCAGCATTGCGTTCAATAGTGTCAAATACTTCGGCGAGTGGGGAGCCGGGGTAACCCGTGAGGAGGCTAACACCGCTCTCTAAGGCACCCTTAACTAATAACTCGCATCCGGTATAGACATGTGTTCCACTGGCTTGTGTAAACCTGTCGTCCATTTTTTAAATGTTCCTTGCGGTTCGGTCCAATTGGTTTGGCTATCGACGTTCTATTCCGTAGAGTCGCTTTCCACTACGCACCAAGCTGCGCACTTTTTTAATGAGTGCTTGTGCGCGGTTGGGCATCTTTGGCAAACATCCTGTCTTTGGGAGGCTTGCCGGAAATGACGTGGTGAGCAGCTCAGGGGCCCATAGAATTAAAAACTATTTTTCAGACAATAGTTCTCGGGCATGTGCAAGTCCTATTTCGGTTTCTTCACCGCCGTGCATTCGGGCGATTTCGTTAACCTGTTCTGCTGCGGTCAACGATTTCGCAGTAATCAGGGTCCGCTCGCCGATCACCTGCTTTTCGACCCGAAAATGTCTATCTGCAAAACGGGCAATCTGTGGCAAATGTGTAATGCAGATAACCTGAGAAGATGCTGAGAGTTCCTTCAACTTTTTGCCAACTACGTCTGCAACCTTGCCGCCAATACCGCTGTCGATTTCGTCAAAGAGGAGTGTTGGGATCTCGTCGACTTGAACGAGCACTGTTTTGAGGGCGAGCATGATACGCGAGATTTCACCCCCTGATGCGATTCTGACGATCGGACGCGCTTCGGATCCTACATTCGGTGCAATTAAGAATTCCACGTCGTCCATCCCGTCCGCGCGGAAGGCATAGCGTTGCCCGTCTATCTGAAACGGACCCCGCGCATCCGGCATAAGCCGAACGGAGGCATGAAATTCCGCTTTGTCCATACCGAGCGTGCGTAACTCCTTTTCGATCCGTTCTGAAAGATGCTGAGCAATGTGCTGCCGCTTCGCAGAGAGCGTGGTGCATAGATGTTGCGCTTCTCGAATGGTGTTGTCGATCTCCGTTTGCAGCAAATCCTGTTTCTCTGTGCCGAGGTGGAGCGTCTCTAATTTTTCTTCCGCATCGGCGTGATACGCCAATATCTCTGCAATAGTGTTTCCGTAGCGTCGTTTGAGTTTCGCTATCAACGCTAACCGATCGGTCACTTCGTCCAACCGCATTGAATTAGATTCGATCGTTTCTGCATAGTACCGGACCTGTGAAGTGATGTCCTCCAATTCGTAAAGCGATGATTCCAACCGGTCTCCCAATTCCGAGAGACTGTCATCGATTTCGGACAATTTTATCAGTTCCTTGGCGGCATCTCTCAAGCGTTCAAGTGGGCTGCCGTGATTTCCCATCCCAGAGCCATTGTCCTCCAGTTGTTGATACACATAGTTTGCGGACTTCCGCAACGCCTCTGCGTTCTTAAGGATCCGCGCTTCATCTGCCAATTTTTCGTCTTCGCCTTCCTCCAGATGTGCCGAAGTCAGCTCTTTAATTTCAAATTCGAGGAGTTCCTTTTCCCGTTCTGATGCTTTCAAGGTCTCCGCCAGAGACGCTGCTTCTTGTTGCAAGGTTCGTAACTGGGCATGTATCTTGCCGACGTGTCGTTGTGCCTCACTGTTACCGCCGAAATCGTCCAAGAGTTTAAGATGCGTTTGTGTTCTAAATAACGATTGATGTTCGTGTTGACCGTGTATATCGACAAGTAGTGTGCCGAGGGCTTGCAGTTGCTTCAAATTCACCAAGCGTCCGTTGACTTGGCAACGACTCCTACCGTTTGCTGTGATTCTCCTGGCGAGGATCACCGCGTCCGATGGATCCAATATATCCGTAAAAGCACCTTTCAAGACCGGATCAGCCGTTTCATCTGCGTTTGTGTGCCAGATCGGATGTTCAGCGTCGGGAGCAACGCTTGCTACCACTTCCGCGAAATCGGCATCTTCACGGACAATGTCCGCGGAGGTTCTCTCACCCAATACCAATCCGATCGACCTGAGAATAACCGACTTACCAGCACCCGTCTCGCCCGTGAAAATATTCAGACCCGGTGCCAGTTCCAAATCAAGTTCATCTATGAGGGCAATGTTGCGAATAGAGAGTGTTTCGATCATTTTTTAAACCCTTAACGCTGGGCATTGTTCCAAATGTAAAGCAAAGACAAATTATGCCATTTAAGGCATAATTTCGTTCCACAACGGTTTTCAGTTAATTCCAACTCGGATAGGGATATGTACATTATTTAAAAATTCTCTCGCCCAACATGAGTTTTTCGCGTAAAGCTCTGTAGTAACTATGGTTCTGTGAACGGATGAGTTGAATTGTTCGTTCCGCTTTTTTCACGCTGATGACGGCACCCGCGGTGAGACTGTAGGTCTCGCGTTGACCGTCCACAAAAACATCTACACTCTGGTATGCAGCGCGCATTTTGACGGTTATTTCCGCAGCACCGTCAGCGATAAAGGGGCGCACTGTCAAGCTATGGGGTGCGATGGGGGTCAGCAGAATCGCCTCCACCTGTGGGGCGACGATAGTCCCAGCACAGGAGAGCGAGTATCCGGTCGATCCGCTCGGCGTTGCGATGATCAGCCCATCGGCGTTATAAGGTATAAAGAGTTCTCCGTCGACGTAAGCATCTAATTCAATGAGATGCGTGTAGTGCCGAATCACAACATCGTTGAGGGCAAAAGTTTTAATGTTACCTTGCGGTTCAGTCAGCTGGGTTTCATGTGTGACGTGTCTTTCTGTATATCCGTCCTCTGTCTGGGCGAGGTCACCTCGTCCCTGCGCGTTACGGGCTGCGTTTTTGGTGTTAAGGGTCCCTTGCAGTTCGTTGGCATCGGCTTGGAGACCGTTCACAATGACCTCCAACATCATCCGATGTTCTATCCGATAAGCCCCTGTCAAAAGGGCGGTCAGTGTCGGATAGAGTTCATCGAGGGATGCGTCTGTCAGGAATCCAAGCGTTCCGATGTTGATCGCTAAGATAGGCACATTTTCAATTTTCGGTGTATGCGCTGCGCTGAGGAGCGTCCCATCTCCGCCAAGCACGAGAAGCACATCGGCGTGCTCTACGACCTCTGTTTTGGAGATGCCCGTTTGCGGATGTCCTAAGGCAACGGCTTGTTCGTCTGATAAAAGTGGAACGGTGTCCTGTTCCTCTAACCACATAGACACGCCTTCGACGACACCCGCCGCGTTTGCTTTGGTCGTATTGACGAATAAACCGACGTTCTTTATTTTTTTCATCTAATTCTCTAAGCGCGTAAATAAGTAGATAACCCCACAACCGACAAAAAAAGCCGCCAGCGTGATAAGTAGGTTCATATCAAAGTGCGGTAAAATGTGAGCCGTGTCTATCCGTTCCCCATCTATCAGTGTGAACTCGCGAAAGGGCCATAACCCGTAAAGTGAACCTACCATCAGTCCAATGAGAAAGGCAATCGTCAGGTTGCGATAGTGTTCCAGTAGGTAGTTGAGCAAGCGTGTAAATGCTAAGAGTCCGAACAAGCATCCAACTGTTGTGAAACCGATAATGAGTAAACTTCCCAACAATGACGCCTCAAAAATCCCTTTGAGCAATTCTGGAATACTCTCTAACATTGTGTTTATCGCCGTCAAGAGGGGGAAATAGACCCCGAGTGCAAGCATCAGAAACGAGCCGCTGATACCGGGCAGAATCATTGCTGAAATCGCCAGCGCGCCGCTCCCAAAAAAAAGCACGAGTTCCCAGGACGTTGGCAGCGCAGTGCCGCGTTCGGATACCGCGCTCCCTGTCGTTGTTTCTATCCCAGATTTATACGCCACCCGATCTAACTGTTTTTCCGTTGTCCCGATAGACAGACTGAATATCAAGGCAACAGCGATCACGAGGACTAACAGTTCTTTCCAACCGAACGCCTTGAGCATACGCATCGGTATCAGGATAGAGATCAGAATTAACCCGCTAAAGAACCCGTAAGTCGCATCGTGGTGATGGTTTAATAGATAAACAATCAGTTTTGATGTGAGCAGCACGGCGGCGATCGCACCGATGCCTAACAGTGATAGAAAACCGAAATCAATTCGACGGAGTTCTGCCTTTGCGTCTTCCAGAGCGTTTTTTCGTAAGGTCGCACCTCTCAACAGTTTTTTTACCGTTGAAAGCCCGATACGCCGTAAAGCACCGATGAGCCGTTCATAGATACCTAAAACGAGGGCAAGCGTCCCGCCACTCATACCGGGGATGATGTTGGCGATACCTATCAGAAAACCGTTAATAAAGAGCCGAAGTGAATCCATTTTTTAATTTATTACTTCTGGGCGTTGCTCCATTACATTACGCAACGGTTTCCGGTAAAGTTAGTAACCTTTCCAAACCTAAAGCAGGGAAAAACGCTTCTTCACAAACTGCGAAGCAATAACTTTGTAAAGAGCCATATCTCTCGAAGCGGTTTGATGTGGCTGACTTCGTCACCATACCGTGTCGGAATCGGTAAACTTTCGATTCGGAACCCGAGCCGTCCTGCTTTTATCAGCAGTTCAGATTCCATTTCATAACGCTCTGTTTCCAAGTGAACCTGTCGCAGGACTTCAGCACGAATAAGCCGATATCCCGATTGAAAATCTGGCACCCGTTGTCCACACAACTTTGAACCGACATAAGAAATGAAGCAGTTATTAATCCGTCTGTGCAGCGGCATGGATGTCCGCAAATCCTTGGTTTCTCTTGCCCCTATGAGTATGTCCGGACCTCTATCGTCAAAGTGTTCCAAGAAACGGGGTATATCCGCAGGCTGATGTTGCCCATCGCTATCCATCGTGAAAACCAGCTCGTATCCGTGTTTGAGGGCATAGGCAAACCCCTTTCGTAAGGCGTTCCCTTTCCCACAGTTCGTAGCGTTCCGCAAACAGACCGCGCGACAGGCAACTGCGATCTCCGCTGTTTCATCTGATGAACCGTCATCAATGACAACAATCTCACTGATAAACGCAGAGGATTCCTGAATTATCTGTCCAATTGTTTTAGATTCATTGTAAGCCGGTAGCAACAGACATGCTTTCATATTTCTAAATATTATACGCTAAAAACGATTTTCTGTCAAACGATTATATATCTGTTTTCATTTGAAATCTATTGTGGATTTGTGTATAATACTTGACATACATTTATTATTTAAGGGCGAAAATGGAGCAATGCTAAACATCAAACCGACGCACAAACCGATAAAAAACTTTTACGCCGAACTCAAACAATACGAAAGTCTCGGCGCGACAAATGAAACCGAAGTCCGACTCGCCTTTGCGACGCTCCTCCAACACTACGCCCGACAGAATAATCTAACACTTATCTGTGAGAAATCGCTCCGAACCCCGCAAAACAGGACGATTTACGTCGATGGGATGCTCACCGATAACGACTTCGGCTTGCCACGCGGCTACTGGGAAGCGAAAGACCTCCACGACCCCTTCCCTACAGTGATTAGAGAGAAATTTGATGTAGACTATCCACAAGATAACATTCTCTTTACGACCCAAGAACGCGCCGTTCTCTATCAAGATGGACGAGAGGTCATGGATGTAGATGTCGCCGACCCAGAAGCATTTATCCGAGCCCTTCACACCTTCTTCAGGTACGAACAAACAGATATTACCAATTGGGAACGTGCCGTTGTTGAATTCAAGGACAGAGTGCCAGCACTCGGCAAACGCGCCGCAGCACTCATCCAAAACGAAGGGGAGATCAACGCACGATTTCAGGAGGCGTTTGCGGATTTTTGCCGCCAGTGTCAGGAGGCGATTAATCCGAACCTCTCAAAATCTGCTGTGGAGGAGATGCTCATCCAACACCTCTTAACGGAGCGAATTTTCCGCACTGTTTTTGACAATCCCGATTTCACACGCCGAAATATCATCGCACGTGAAATTGAAAATGTGATTGATGCCCTCATACAGCAATCCTATAACCGCTCCGAACTCCTCCGAGAACTCAACCCATTCTACAGGGCAATTGAACGTGCCGCCGCAACCTTCATCGACTTCTCGCAGAAACAGCACTTTCTCAATACCGTATACGAGCAGTTTTTTCAAGGCTTCTCTGTCAAGGTTGCGGATACACACGGCATCGTCTATACACCGCAGCCGATTGTCAATTTCATGGTAAAGAGCGTTTCACATCTCCTTGAAACCGAGTTTGGACGTTCACTTTCGGATACAGGGGTTCACCTCATCGATCCATTCGTCGGCACCGGCAACTTCATCGTGCGGCTCATACAAGAAATCAACAAAACCGCACTCAAAGCGAAATATAGCAATGAACTCCACTGCAATGAAGTCTTGTTGATGCCGTATTACATTGCGAGTATGAACATTGAGCATGAGTTCTATGTTGCCACAAAACAGTATCAGCCTTTTGATAATCTCTGTCTTGTGGACACCTTTGATTTGACAACAGAACGTCAGTTATCCATGTTCGCACCAGAGAACACCCGTCGGGTTGAAAAACAGAAGCAAACCGAGATGTTTGTGGTAATTGGCAATCCACCCTATAATGCGCGCCAGATGGATGAAAACGATGCCAACCGGAATCGGAAATATCCTGTGTTGGATAAACAGATTCAGGAGACGTATGCTCAAGCCTCCAGCGCGACGAACAAAACTTCACTCTATGATCCCTATGTCAAAGCAATTTTCTGGGCATTAGATCGGATTGAAGGGGAGGGGATTGTCGCATTCATAACGAATCACAACTTTATCACCGGTCAGGCATTCGACGGGATGCGGAAACACCTCGCTGAGGCGTGTGATGCGATCTATCTGCTGGATTTGGGGGGCAATGTCCGTAAAGGTCACGCAGGCGATTCCAATGTCTTTGACATTCAGGTAGGGGTGAGCATCAACCTGTTTGTGAAAAAGCATCAAGACGGTAAAGGACCTGCCCGTATTTTTTACAACGTCGAGACCGCTGAGATGAACAAAGAAACAACGTTTGAATTTCTGGACACATGTGAACACGTCGGCAGTGTCAATTGGCAAACGATTCAACCCGATGCACGCCATACTTGGCTCACCGAGGGGCTGCGTGAGGATTTTGAAACCTTTGTGCCAATCGGAAGTAAGGCAGCAAAAGCAGAGAAGGGTGAGGTTTCAGGTGTGATTTTCCATCAATTTAGCAGTGGGGTAAAGACAAATCGTGATGCATGGGCGATCAACTTTGATCAAGACACACTCGCCACAAACGTCCAGCGAATGACAGAATTCTATAATACGCAGGTGTTTAAGTGGCAAGGGATTGTGGACAAATCAGGTATAGACCTTGATGATTTTGTGGTGTATGATCACGAGAAAATTAGTTGGAGTTCAGGTTTAAAACAAAAACTGATGGGTGGATATATTGCAGAATTCACCCCAGAAAAAGTAAGGAAGACACTCTATCGTCCATTCACAAAATCGCGATTTTACTTTGATAGATTCATGGTAGAGAGGGTGTACGTATTTCCTTCAATCTTTCCTACACCTGAAACTGAAGCAGGGAACCGAGTCATTTGTGTCAATATTTCGCAAGAGAAACCATTTACCTGTCTCATGACTAATTGCATTCCTGAGCATATTATGACAGGTGGTTTCGGCTCAGCTGGCCAATATTTTCCTTTTTATATCTACGATGAAGACGGCACAAACAGACGGGAAAACATCACAGATTGGGCATTGACGCAATTCCGGGAGCGTTATACAGACGAGCAGGTTACCAAATGGGATATTTTTCACTATACCTACGCACTCTTGCATCATCCTGTGTACCGCGAGCGGTATCAGGTGAATCTCAAACGGGATTTACCCAATATCCCGTTTGCCCCTAAATTTTGGGAATTCGTTGAGACGGGAAGGCGGTTAGCGGAAATTCATGTCCACTACGAAGACCAACCGCAGTATAACTTAGACCTGATTGAAACACCAGATATGCCGCTGGATTGGCATGTAGAACAAATGCGGTTCTCCAAAGACAAAACACAGATAAAATACAACGATTTTCTCACACTGGCAGGGATCCCCGCAGAGGTATTTGAGTATCGGTTAGGGAACCGCTCAGCGTTGGAGTGGGTGGTCGATCAGTATCGCGTAAAAACAGATAGACGGAGCGGCATTGAGAATAATCCGAACCGCGCGGATGATGAGAAATACATCGTCGATCTCATTCGGAAGGTGATCAGTGTAAGTTTGGAGACAGTGGGGATTGTTGAGAGGTTGTCGGCATTAGATATTGACAGGGAGGAATCATAACGCTTATGAAAATTGAGTTTATGCAGAACAGCAAGAAAATAATGACCTTAAAGCCTTTACTGAAAGACATCTTCAAGAACTTAACAATTCAACATCGCAAACCGATGAAACATGATAAACAGAGGTAGGCGTAAATAATGTCAACATTCAGATTTGGGAAAAATAACCTTTTGCTCACGGACATCGTGCCAAGTATGCCCCAATTGTTGGATAACTCTAAACCTGTACAAACGCGCACATCCGAATCAACTGTACCCGCTCCGTATCCCGAAACTGCTTATCAGTGGTTAGCGAGGGTATTAGATGGATTAATCGATTTCGGACGACGGCATGGACATTACGGTATCATTGAACTGACCGAAGACGAGTATCAATGGTTGGACGATGTATTAGAAGAGTTAATCTATTCCATTGGTGAAGATGAAAACCACCCCTTAGCACCACTGATGGAATTCGTTATTCGGCTCATTGCCAACTATGAGGATAAATACGTCCCAAAACTGACAGAGTTGTTTCCAGGATTGGCAGAGGAGGCACCTGTTGAAGTTCCTAACAAAAACAGCAACCCGCCACCTTACGCCTCAGAACTGAGTGATAACGAACTTGCTGCGCACGGATTCTTCTCGATCGGTTGTCTTCTCTGGGAAGGTGGGAAGACAGAAAAAGCACTTTCTGCTTACGACACCGCAGTTCGGTTGCAACCAAACTATGCAGAAGTTTACAACAACCGAGGCAATATCAAAAGTAGATTGGACTCGCGTGATGCTGCCCTTGACGATTACGGTGAGGCGATTCGTCTCAATCCGAATTTCGCTGAAGCCTACAGCAACCGGGGATCTACAAAATTCAGACTCGGCAAGCACGCTGCAGCGCTTGCTGACCTAAACGCGGCGATTCGTCTACAACCTAATTTCATGAATACTTACGCCAATCGCGGTGTGGCACAGTTGGGTTTGGGCAACATTGACGCAGCAAAATCGGATTTTCAGGTTGCTTTAGAACTGGTAGAACAACAAGAGAACGATAACCTCAAAACCTTTGTTGAGGAGCAGTTACAACAACTCAATCAGGCAGCCTCAAAACAAAACAACAAGAAACCGCGCCGCGGTGGACAGTGGAAGGGAAAAGTCAAAATAGCCGAAGACTTTGACGAACTCCCTGAACCTTTTATGGAATCCTTTCGGCGGGAAGACGAATGAAATAGCAGAAAAATAAATCCCCATCTTTTTCCATACGTGATATACTAAAGAAAACGCTTATCACACAAGGTAAAGCCGCTTATGAACTTTCCAACGCTGTCAACGTCAAAACGTATAGAGATGCTCCAACTCCCGACGGGGCAGATCCGCATGGTCCTTGACACTGACACCTAATAATTGTCAGTCCATAATTCCGTTTACAAAACTTGCGGCGGGAAAAGGAGGATAGAAAAGTGAGATGGTTTGAGACCCGCGGGCCTGTCTATGTTGAGGATAACTACGTCGTCGCACGCACTGAGGAACTTGCGGATTTTGTGGACCGATTAAAAAAAGGCAGATATATCGTCCTTTTTGCGCCGCGCCAGACAGGCAAGACAACCTTCTTCCAAAATGCGCTCAACACGCTTGAAGACCAAGAGCGTCTCTATTTCCCAATACACCTTAATTTTGAGGGATACGTGGACAGTAATGCCCCTACTTTTTATACGTCCCTCTGCGAAGAGATATGCAAGCAAATTAAAAAGGTCTTTCAAAAACGCCAAGAGGCTCCCTCCGACAGGCTCAACCGTTTCTTAGCGAACGCGAAGATAACCGAACACATTTCAATGCGAATTTTTTTTGAAGACCTTGGGCGCCTGTTGGAAGAGCAACGGTTCGTTCTGATTATCGACGAGTTTGACGGTATCCCCCAAGACGCGATCAGAGGATTTCTGCACTCGCTTCGCCATATTTACCTCTCTGGAAGGACGCGATGCCCACACAGTGTCGGCATCGTGGGTGTCAAGAGCATCACACAACTCAACTACGACAGATCCGTCTCCCCATTCAATATACAAGACGAGTTTCACTTACCCAACTTCACCTGCCAGCAGGTACAAGAACTCTTGGCACAGTATACCGATGAAGTCGGACAAGCCTTCGCGCCTGAGGTTACTACCGCCATTCACAGACAAACTGCCGGACAACCTTTCCTCGTCAATAGGTGCGCCCAAATTCTCACTGAGGTGTTACACATCCCGAAAACCGAAATGATTACGATGACACACTTCTCTAAAGCACATCGGCAACTCCTTGAGGAACGGAATCCTAACATTGAGCATCTGCTTACCAATATCCGCAGGGACCGCCAGTTTGAAAGTCTCCTGATGCGGATCACTTCTTATGAGAGGGGTTTACATTTCAATCCAGATGATGAAATCATAGCGGAACTCGCTACGTATGGGGTCATCGCAAAAAGTGCTGATGGGATGTGTGAGATCGTCAACCCGATCTATCAGCACCGGATTCTGCAAGCCTTCAAGCCGTTGTTTAATGGGTTAGAGGGCGAGTACTTCTCCGAAGAAAACGGGGACGATTTTATTGATTATCTCACCTCTGACGGCGCGATTGCACTGGAGGCCCTCCTTGATAACTTTCAGGCGTTCATCGCCCGTGCTGGGTTCCGTATTTTGCAGGTGCCGAATACACCCCAAGAATACGTCGGTCAATACCTACTTTACGCCTATCTGGATCACTTTATCCGCAGCGTCGGTGCGGATATGTTCCTTGAAGTCCAAACCGGGCGCGGCAGAATGGACCTTATCATTCTCCACAACGGTCAGAAATACATCGTTGAGACGAAGATATGGGAAGGCGAGCGGCGGTATCAGGCAGGGAAAAAACAACTATCGAGGTATCTCAAGTTAGAGGGAGCGAGAGAAGGTTATTATGTCGTGTTTGACCATCGTGCTACCCCGGAACCCCGTGTCGAAACGGAGACCCTTGAAGGCCTAACGATTCGGAGTTACGTGATTCCGGTACTGCAGACGCATCCCTCATCGGTTTAGATACCTATGTGGCTTTCTCCTGATAGAATATAAGGTTTCACCTCAAGAGGATAAATAAAATCGGTATTGTGATAACATACGGTTATTACAAATACCGCTGCGGTGAACAAAATTCGTTCTATTTCACCCTTCCACCTTTAGCCTAAAAAATTTGATGAATTCACTCAAGGGAATTACCAGGGATTCGCCGTCATTCAGGCGCGGATCCATTATCATTTTCCTCCCAATCGTTTTGGTACCATCTGGGTCGATCATCATAACTTGCGTCTGCGTCAGCGGGGGGAATTAGCAGAGGTTCGCCGTTATTCAGGCGCGGATCTATTATCGTTTTAGTCCCATCTGGATCGATTATCGTTACGCTAATACTGCCGCCATCGTCAACACGACTAAAATCTATTATTTTTTTTCCGGTGTACCTGAATACAGGTAGATCAGAGGAGTATCCCAACTTCTCGTCTCTTTTTTTGCTTTCTTTTTGGCGTTTGAGTGCTTCCGCAGTGGATGGAGACTGATATAAGTGGAACTCTGCGCTAAAGAAATCTATCGCCTCATCACGCGTAAGTGGAGTGCCGCTTAATATTTTTTGGTGTAACCGCATATACGTTCGAACTTGCGGAATATCCCCAAATTTCTTGATGAGAGGATTGTGCGGGCTGGGATTTTCCGGATCATCCTTGAGTGGATTGACGAGGATAAAAGGTTCTTTGGCATCCTGGGTATCAAGCGAGGTTGTGTTTTGACTAGCACCACAACCTGATAACAAGAGTGTTAGCATAAAAATCCCAAGTAATGTTTTCATCTAATTTTACCTCACGAGTTTAGTCCCTCTTGGATACTGAGTGGCTCTTCTCTCTAAAAAAATATCGAGCGTTTTCTGAGTTTCTGGATGAGGGAAGAGATGCAATTGGGCAGTCGTATAATCAATGCGTTCATCCAAGGTGAGATGCTCATTTTTAAACATTCTCCGTTTCAATGCCATAAATGTGTGGACCTCTGGAATGTCTCCAAACCGTTGAAGTAGTCCCTGGAGCAGCATGTCTGCGAGTTCATCCGGGTCCATTTCGTCGGGATGTACCTCAAGCCTCTGCTCGAATGAGGGGCTGGTGTGTTGATGTGCGGGCTCGTCTATATGTACAGCATCAAATCGCCAATCATTATTAGGTTGAGATTCATCATTAGGTTGAGATTCATCATTGGAGGGTAGCTGCGCGGAGTCTGTGCGCTCTTCGACAATGACTTCAGGCGCAAATTCGACGATATTTGATGGAGCCGCCTGTACAGGTTCGTCATGATGATGAGAATGCGTTTCAACAGTTTGTTTAACAGTTGGCAGTTTGGGCAGGTTGTTGATAAATCTTCTTTTATCCCACTCTGTGTAGACCACAAAACCGCTTAGAAAAATAATAAAAATGATAGCAGCGACAGTCAGTTTTTTCATCTAAATTCTCCTTTGAATCTTCGCGTTGATGCAGAGGTTCCGTTGTTCTCGAATCAACGCGAAGATTATAAGCATTTCACCCAATAGATGACAGCTTGGGTAACACTTAGTAGCAGGAACTACAACTTGAATAGACTCTCGTCGCGGAGTCATACTCTACGTCATCTGTAGTATAGTAATGGCTACGTTGTGTTTACATTCCATCATCAAAATCGTCCGGAAGTCAGTGCCTATCAGAATTTACGTCTATAGATCAAATGGATATTGCAGAACTATGGAAGCCTTGCCATGACTGGATCCGGAGCCACAATGTAAACACTACCTAGCGTGAACAGCCTCATCTTCATGTCCACTCCACGGCTGTACCGGAAAAGCGGTCGTCACTGTAAAACTTCTACAAAACGCCATCCACGCCCCATCCCGTTCATAGCAATCTACGTTAGTGTGCTTTACAATATAATAGCTAGGAGTTGCCGCTACCTGCGGGTTAAATAGCATGAACGCCATAAATCCTAGCACGAGGACACAGACAGCGAAAATCGATTTGGAGGTTAATCCTTTCATAAAATTTTCCTTTCTGCTCTCCGAAGGAAAGCTGGATTTTAAGCAACTTAACTGTTAGGACTTACGCAGATTTCTCTTTTGTAACACAAACTTATGAAGTTTCACTAAATATTTCGGTAATTCTGTATTTCCCCCGGCCTGGTAGGTGCGGTTTCCAACCGCACTGGATTTGTTTTAAAAATTACCGAATTAATAAATTAATCTTCATTAGTTTGTGTTAAGAGCCTGCCTCCGTTTTACGAAAATTCACATCTCACAGAACTATCTACAGTCAAGCGTACGTAACTTCTGTCACTTTATCCGCTTTAAGCAAGTTTCGTGCCAATGGGCTAAAAAATAGCATTTTCTTGACCAAAACCGCTGATATTCCAAAGATATTTTCGGTATAGAACGTTCCAAAACCCGCGTCTCCACAGGGGTTATCCACCTCTACACATTATCTCTGACTTTCGCTTTAAAAGTTTATTTTCCTGAAAAAAGCAGATGACTTCGGTATCCGCGGTCTGTTGACGACACGCAAAAATTGTATGTCAACACGCAAAAATTGTATGTCAACACGCAAAAATTGTATGTCAACACGCAAAAATTGCGTCACTGGAGATTCCGTGCGGCTGGCACGCGTCTTTTCTTGTGAAGTCATATTGAGTAAAAAGTAGAAATGTAGTACAATAGTGAAAGAAAATGTGAGACTTTATGTCCTTTCTTTCGAGTTGATAACGATTCTTTTCTCGCTGAGGTCTTCTCATGACAAACACCCCCGAAAAGCAACCGAGATACAACGGTATTCCCAAGCAGGTGTCCCGCAAGGATTTCAATCGCTATATCTTGCCACATCTCAAGAAACGCTTCAAAGGACCAGAGCCGAAACTCTCTTTCTACAAGATATTCAACTATATCCTCTATGTCCTACATACCGGCATTCAATGGAATCAGCTCCGAACCCGGCGAAATGAAATCCATTGGTCTAACGTCTATAAATGGCAGAATCGCTGGTCCAAAGATGGTTCGTATGAGAAACTCTTTGAAGCCTCGGTGCTACACCTACTCGAGACTGACCAACTTGACGCGACGTGCCTTCATGGAGATGGGTCAAATACGGTCGTCAAAAAAGGGGTGATGGCATAGGATATTCAGGACACAAACACCAGAAAGGTGAAAAAGAACTGACGATCACCGATAATCATGGGTTCATCATCGCACCCATAACGACCCAACCTGTCAATAAGCATGATACAACGATTTTGCCCGAAGCCTTCAGCGATATGAGTGCCTTTAGTAAACGCATTGGCATGGATCTTTCGGGGTCGGCTCTCACCCTTGACTCGGGGTTTGATTCTAAGGCGAATCATCACCTGATTACAGCACATGGACTGATCCCCGTGATTTATCCCAACCGACGCAATGCTAAGGAACCTATCGTCATTGCCCGCATGTTTCGTTGGTTTCGCAAAGAGATATACAAAGACCGATATAAAGTTGAGCGAACCTTCGGGTGGCAGGATACCTATCGAAAACTCGCACTGAGCTACGATACACTCAAGGAGACCCGTCTGGGATTTCGTCTTTTAGCGTATTCTAACGTGAGTTTGATAAATAATTGAAGAGTGTTTGTATGAAGAGAACCCCTTTGG